>DATBBI010000481.1:0-12919 GCA_036271115.1 Trebonia sp. | reverse complement strand
GATGTTCTGCATGACCGGGCAGTCCGAGTTCGACAGCGTGCACTTCCCGTACTTCTACCGCCTGGTCCCGCCCGACCTGGAGGAGTCGTACGCGATGGTCGCGATCGCGCAGCAGCTGCACTACAACAAGATCGCGCTGGCCTTCGGCAACGACATCGGCTCACAGACCTTCATCCAGCCCGCGATCGCGGCGCTGAAGAAGGCGGGGATGACCCTCACCACCAACCAGACGCTTGACCTCAACGCCACCACGTTCCGCACCGAGGCCGAGGCGATCATCCAGTCTCACCCGGACGCGATCATGACCGAGGCGCTCGGGTCGGCCGACCCGACCCTGTTCTCGGAGATCAAGCAGCTGAACGGCGGCGTGATGATCCCGATCATCGGAACGTCCGCCGCCATCTCGCCGCCGTTCTTCAAGTCCGCGGCGGCGGCGGTCGGCGCGACCACGTTCACGTCCAACTTCCACGCCGACAACCTGGTCGTGGAGACCAACGGTCCCGCGTTCCAGGCGTTCTCGTCCGCGCTGCTGTCTCAGCAGGGCAAGGTGCCCGGCGCCACCGGTGACTTCACCACCTACCTGAGCGCGCCGGGCGGGGTCCACCTGTACGACGGCATCAACCTGGCCGCCCTCGCGATGATCATGGCGAACAGCACCAGCCCGAGCGTCTACGGGCCCGATATCATCAAGATCGGGAACGGCGTTGCCGGCGCGACAGTCTGCTACTCGTTCGCCGCCTGCGCCGCCAGCCTCAAGGCCGGGCACGCGATCAGGTACGAGGGACCGGGCGGCCCGACGAACTTCGACAGCTTCCACGACTCCACAGGAATCTTCCAGATCGACACCTACAGCGACAACGGCACGGTGAACGTCGTCGGTAACCTCTCGGCGGACCAACTGCGAGCACTCGCCGGATGACGATATTCCTCGCCTCGGTCGGCTTTGGGCTGGTGACCGCTTCAGTCCTGGCGGTCGCCGCGATCGGGTTCACGCTGCAGTTCGGCGTGACCGACGTGCTCAACCTGGCCTACGGTGCCGTGATGATCGCGGGCGCGTACCTCGCGTACGTGCTCAACCAGGCCGGCCTGAACATCTGGGTCGGCCTGGTGGTCGCGGTCGCGGCGTGCTCGGCCGGCTCGGTCCTGCTCAACTCCGGCATCTACGCGCCGTTCCAGCGCCGCGGCGCAACGCCGATCACGATGGTGATCGTCTCCCTCGGCATGACGCTGATCATCGAGTTCGGCACCCAGGCGATCGCGGGCGGGACCAGCGTGTCCTACACGATGGCCCAGGGGCCGTCGGTCCGCGCGGGCGGGCTGGTGCTCACCACCGTGCAGCTGGTCGTCATCGGGCTGAGCGTGCTGGTCATGCTCGGCACGCACGTCCTGCTGCGCTACACCAGGCTCGGCAAGGCGATGCGCGCGACCGCGGCCAACAGGACGCTGGCGCGCAACTGCGGGATCAGGACGTCCCGGGTGATCACCCTGACCTGGGCAATCACCGGGGCGCTGTGCGGCCTGGCCGGGGTGATCTTCGCGATGGACGCGGGCAGCTTCGACGCCACGAGCACCGACCTGTTCCTCATCCTGATCCTGGCCGCGACCTTCCTCGGCGGACCGGGCCAGGCCTACGGCGCGATGCTCGGCGCGGTGGTGATCGGCCTGGCGACCGAGATCAGCGCCGCCTACATCACGCCAAGCTACAAGTACGTGGTCGCGTTCGTGGCGCTGCTCCTCGTGCTCGGCGTCCGCCCGACCGGACTGCTCGGAGCCCGCGCGTGAACTCGTACTACATCATCAACCTGCTGATCTACGCCGCCGTCGACGCGATGGCCTGCCTGGGGCTGAACCAGCAGTTCGGCGTCGCCGGCGTCACCAACTTCGGCTTCATCATCTTCCAGGCGGCTGGCGGTTACACGGCCGCGATCCTGGCCCTGCCCGACCAGTCAGCGAACGGCGGGTTCCAGACCTACATCGGCGGCTGGAACCTGCCGTTCCCGATCCCGTGGATCGGCGCGGCCATGGTCGGCGGCCTGATCTCGCTGCCGTTCACGTTCCTGGTCGGCCGCCGGCTGCGCGGCGACTTCGCCGCCGTCGGCTTGCTCGTCACCGCGGTGCTGCTCAACCTGCTGGTCACGAACTACCGCCCGCTGCTGAACGGGTCCGCGGGCCTGTCGCTGATCCCGCAGCCGCTGCAGGGGGAGTACAACGCCCAGTCGTCCGGCTACCAGTGGACCCTCACCGCCATCGCGATCGTCCTGTGCGCCGTGGTGTACCTGTTCGTCCGCCGGATCACCGAGTCGCCGTACGGCCGTTCGCTGCGCGCCATGCGGGACAACGACGTGGTGGCCGACTCGCTGGGCAAGAACCTGTTCTCGCTGCGCAGCGCGATGCTGGTGACCGGCGGCGCCATCGCCGGGCTGAGCGGCGGCATCCTGGTCTCCTACATCACCACGTGGTCGCCGGCCGCCTGGGGCTACGCCGAGACCGTCGTGCTGTTCGCCGCCGTGATCATCGGCGGCGCGGGCAACCACCTCGGCGCGATCCTCGGCGCCATCCTGGTGCCGGTAGGCTTCGAGGAGGTTACCCGCTACATCCCGACGTCCAACAACCTGCCGCCGAACCTGATCCCGTCCCTCGAGTGGGTGGCGATCGGCCTGCTGATCGTCATCTTCCTCTGGGTCAGGCCGCAGGGCATCCTGCCCGAGCGGAAACGGGTCATCCGAGCTGGCGCGGCCGCGATCCCCCCCACCGCGGCCGCGCCTCCCCCTCCCGAGCCGCCCGTGCCTGAGTCGATGGCGCCTGAGCCGGCCGTGCCCATGTCAGCGATGCCTGTGTCGGTACTGCGCCCCGCCGGCGAGCCGCCGGGCGACCGCGAGGTCGTGCTCGAAGCCGTCGGCGTGTCCAAGGAGTTCGGCGGCGTCCGGGCGGTCGACGACGTCTCGTTCACGGTCCGGCGCGGCACGCTAACCGGGCTGATCGGCCCGAACGGGGCGGGCAAGTCGACGCTGCTGGCCATGCTGGCCGGCACGCTGTCCGTCTCCGGCGGCACGATCTACTACCAGGGCCGGGACGTCACGCGCCTGCCCGCCTACCGCCGCGCCCGCCTCGGCCTGGTCCGCACCTTCCAGCTCGCCAGCGAGTTCAAGCGGCTCACGGTCATGGAGAACCTGCTGACCGCCGTGCCGGACAACCGCGGCGACTCGTTCCGCGGCGCCCTGGCGGGCCGCAGGTACTGGCGCGGCGACGAGGCGGCCGCGATCGCCAGGGCCGAGGCGCTGCTGGAGAGGTTCGGCCTCGACGGGTACGCCAACAGCTACGCGGGTGACCTCAGCGGCGGGCAGCGCAGGCTGGTGGAGATCATGCGCGCGCTGATGGCCGAGCCACGGGTACTGCTGCTCGACGAGCCGATGGCGGGCGTGCACCCGAACCTGGCCAGGCGGATCGGGAACCAGCTCACCGCGCTGTGCGCCGAAGGGCTGACCGTGCTGATGGTCGAGCACGAGCTCGCCATCATGGACGAGTTCTGCGATCCCGTGGTGGCGATGGCCGAGGGCGCCGTGCTCGCCGAGGGCACGATGGCCGAACTGCGGAGCCGCTCCGAGGTCGTGGAGGCATACCTTGTCGGCTAAGGACGACACGGGGTCGGCTGACGACCACACGGGCAGTACCGTTCCCGGCGCCCCAGGCGCCCGTGGCGTGGAACTGCGGGCGACCGGAGTGACCGCCGGCTACGGCGGCGATCCGGTGATCCGCGGCATCACGGTCCACGTCGAGCCGGGTCAGGTCGTGTCCCTCGTCGGCGCCAACGGCTCGGGCAAGAGCACCCTGCTCAAGAGCCTGGTCGGCGTGGTTCGGGTCAGCGCCGGCACGGTCACGGTCGGGGACGTGACAGTGACCAACCGGCCGCCTGAGGAGGTCGCGCGGGCAGGCGTCGGCTACGTGCCGCAGGTCGACGACGTATTCGCCCCGCTCACCGTGCGGGAGAACCTGGAGATGGGCGGCTACCTGCTGCGCCCGAAGGAGGTCAAGCCCAGGATCGACCACGTGGTCACGGTCTTCCCGCGGCTGGCCACGATGCTGGCCAGGCCGGCCGGCAAGCTCAGCGGCGGCGAGCGGAAGATGCTGGCCATGGGGCGCGTGCTGATGCTCGAGCCGTCGGTGTTCCTGCTCGACGAGCCGACCGCCAACCTCGCCCCGGCCGTCGCCCGCTCCCTGCTCGAGGAACACGTCCGCAGCCTCGCCCAGGGCGGCGCCTCAGTCCTGATCGTGGAGCAGCGCGCCCGCGCGGTGCTGGCCATCTCCGACCACACCTACGTCCTGGCCGGCGGCGAGGTCCGCATGGAAGGCACCCCGGCCGAACTCGCCACCACCCCGGCCTTCGTCGAATCGTTCCTCGGCGGCACGGTCACCCGCTGACCACGAGCCGTAACCTTTGACGATGCCTCGGATTACGAGATAATTGGACCTCGCGAGGCGCTTAGGGAGGCCACCGATGGCACTGAAGATCATGCCGCACGGCCGGCTGCAGGAATGGGTCGCCGAAGAGAAGAGCCTCTTCACGGCCGAGGGGCTGGACTACAGCTTCATCGTCACCGGCGACTACGGCGTCAGCTCCGTCCAGCGGGACGACGCCGGGGAGATCAAGACCGGCGCGTTCGAGACGTTCGGCGCCGGGCGTGACGGCGCCGACGTGAGCTGCGCCTGCCACTGGGCCACGAACGCCGCCGCGCGCGAGGGAAGCGGCCACCTGGTGACCACCGCCTACTCGGTGGCGCCCTGCGCCATCGTGGTGCCGCCCGAGTCGCCGATCCGCCGCCCCGAAGACCTGGCCGGTGTGTCGATCGGAGTGGGCTACCACTCCGGGAGCCACTTCGCAGCCCTGCAGGCCCTCGAGCCCGTGCTCGCCCCGGATGAGCTGAAGCTCACCTTCCAGGGGCCGCCGAACGAGCGCCTGGACGCCCTGCTCGACCGGCAGGTCCCGGCGGCCGTGACCTGGGGCGTGCCACTCTACATCGCTCAGGCCTTCGGCTTCCGCACGGTCGTCGACTCGACGTTCATGATCGGGTTCCTGGTGACCGGCCCCGAGGCGACCAAGGCCGACGTGGAGAAATACCTGGCCGCCCTGAAGCGGGCGCAGATGGAGATCGATCTCCACCCGGAGCTCTACAAGCACTACCACCTGCGCTCCGTCCCGGAGAAGTACCGGGAGCAGGTCGACGTGCGGGCGTTCGGGACCGGCGAGCGCATCGTCTTCCTGCCCTACACCAGGGAAGTCTTCACCCAGACCCAGGAATGGACAGAAGCGCACCGGATCTTCGACGCGGTGTCCGCCCAGGCGGGATACGACGAGGCCGCCCTGACTTAATAACAGCAAGAAGCGGCTAACGCCGCCGACGAAGGTGGCCGTGACGCCGCGAGGTTCCGCCGGATAACCCCTCGTCACTCGCCGTCGTCGTACTTGATCTCATCCTGGTTTCTCTCCTCGCCCTCATCCCACCACGGCTCGTCCTCGCTCTGATCGTCCGGGACTTCCTGCCGCTGCTCGAGCACGTCGGCCTCGGGCGCCTCATCCGGGATCCGGGTGGACACGGAGGGCTGATCGCGGTCCTCTGCGTCGTGGTCCGCGTACTCGTCGTCGGCGTATTCGTTCTCGGGATTCGTGTCGGTGTCAGCCATGACTGCGAGTTTCGCAGACGCTCGCTTAGCGCGCGACGAACACGATGCCCGGGGTGGGACGCCAGCCGATGACCGGGGGATGGCCGGGGTCGTAGGGCTCGACGGTGTAGTCGTCGAGTTCGCCGATGTAGTGCAGCCACGCGCCACCCCGGCTAGTGAAGATTCCGGCACGGCCGCCGCACGCGGCGCAGAACGGCTCGAGCGCATACTCGCCGTCGTCGGCAAGGCGGAAGTCGGTAGCAGTCTGGGTGACTTCAGGCAAGGTCGTTCGCCCCCGTCCGTGAGGTGGGTGGCTCCAGAGCACCGGCCGGGCTTACCCGGCGCGGGCGGTGGGTGGTGAGTGGCTGTGCAGCACCTGCCCGTCGGGTCCGTACGCCGTGGTGGTGCCGTCGGGGTGCAGGACGAGCCGCCAGCCGCGGCGGTGGATGCACACGTCGTGGTGGAACTGGCACAGCAGCACGCAGTCAGTGACAGAGGTCTTCCCGCCGTCGGCCTTGTGCTGAAGATGGTGCACGTCGCACCAGGCGGCGGGTCTCCCGCAGCGTGGCCAGGCACAGCCCCGGTCTCTGAGGAGAACGGCGCGGCGGATGCTGGCCGGGATCGAGTCGGAATACCCGATGTCCAGCGGGACGGACGGCGTGTTGTACGGGGGCGCGAGGAGGGTGGTGCGCAGCCAGGCGGCAATTCCGGCGGGGCCGGAGACGAAGTCGATGGCGAGCCGGGCGATGGCGTAGCGCAGCGCCTGTATCGCGTCGGGGGTGAACCGTTCCCGGGCCCGGCTGCGGGCGCGGGACGCGGCCCGGGGTCCGCCGCCTGTGATACCCCACGAGTGGTGACCGTTGTCGTCTGGGCTCACGTCATCGTCGGCCGGGTCGCAGTCGGTGCCGTCGAGGGTAAGGCCGGCCGCGGCCAGCGCGAGAGCGATGATCTTGTCGACTATCCGCATGTCGGCGTGCCCGGTCACCACCGGGATATTGAACGCGTCACAGGCGGCCGCCTGGGCGTCCTTTCCTAGCAGGTAGCCCGGCTCGCCGGCCGTGCCGCGTAGCCACGCCTCCTCCAGCTCCGGGGCGCCGGGCATCTGGCGCAGCTGCCCTAGCGGGACATGCACCGCGACATGGGTGTCCGCGCCGGCCCGGTCCGGCACCATCTTCGCGCGGATCAGCAGCTCGCAGCCCTGCTGCAGCGCGTCATGAAACCGCTGCCCCTCGGTCCGGGTATCCTCCGCGTCGGCCTTCTTGCCCAGTGCTTCCAGTACCGCCTGCACGGCAGCCGCGCATTCCGGGGTCAGGTTCCCGCGGATGACGCCGGCGCCGCCCAGCGTGGTGCCGACCTGCACGTACCGGTCGTCGAACGTGTCCTCATCGCCGTCGGGCCGGGAGGCGCGCCACCTCTCCAGCGCGACGCCGGCGATGGTCCGCAGGTCATCCAGTGAGGCTCCTGCCTGGGCGGCCTGGACCAGGATTGTGATCGTCTCCGCGCGCAGCTCCGCCGGCAGCTTCCTGGTCCACTCGGCGATCGCCAGCGCCATGGACGTGGAGAGGTCCGCGCTGGCGAGGGCTGCGGCCATGGCAGGGTGGTCGCGCATGAGCCGCATCTGCCGCACCTCGGCGCGGGCGTCGCCGCGGGTCATATCGGTCATCGCCATCAGCCACGCGGCGGAATTGCCGTACCCGTCAGCGTCATGCGCGCCGGCGGCGTCGAACCGGGCCAGCACAGACGCGTGCGCGGCGGTGAACTTCGCCCGCACCGCAGCCAGCGACCGCAGCACCGGCCCGCACGCGGCGGCGTCCAGGTCCGCGGCCTCCGGGCCGTTCAGGTAGTCCATGGTGGCGTTCGCCATCCGCAGCGCCTCCGCGACACTGCCGAACACGCGGCCGTCTGCGGTGCACATCTTGAACCACCTCCCCGGGTAACGCCGTGACCGATCGCCCGCCTCTCATCCCTCGCGCCTTCGTGTGGCCTGAATCCAGGATAGCACAGGTGTTCTAGATAGCACAACAGATAGCATCAAGATCTTTTAAGGCGTTCATGCGAGGTAAATCGTTTGACCACCCCGGTTACCGTCAGGAGCGTGGCCGAAGTACATGGCACCTGTGACAAGCGCTTCGACGCCGTCCGGGTCGCGCTGGCGGAGTCGCTGGACGACGCGGACGTCGGCGCGTCGGCGGCCGTTTTCGTGGACGGCGAGCCCGTCGCCGACCTCTGGGGCGGCTACAAGGACGCGAAAAGGACCGAGCCCTGGGAGCAGGACACGATCACCAACGTCTGGTCCACGACCAAGACGATGGTGGCGCTCAGCGCGCTGATCCTCGCCGACCGCCGCGACCTGGACCTTGACGCGCCGGTCGCCAGCTACTGGCCGGAGTTCGCGGCCGCGGGCAAGGAGCGGGTGCTCGTGCGGCACCTGCTGTCGCACACCGCCGGCCTGCCGGAATTCGACCCGCCCGTCGCGGTGGCCGACCTGTACGACTGGCAAGGGGCCACAACGCGCCTCGCGCGACAGGCCCCGCGCTGGGAGCCGGGCGCGCTGGCCGGATACCACTCGGTCACCCAGGGATTTCTCGTCGGCGAGGTCGTCCGCCGGGTCACCGGCGCGTCTCTGGCCACGTTCTTCGCGGAGCAGGTCGCCAAACCGCTCGGCGCCGACTTCCACCTCACCATGCACGCCGGAGCCGGGCTCGACGAGCGCTTCGCGCCGGCCCTGGCCCCGCCGGACGCGCCGGACGGCGACCTAGCGGCAGCCCCGCCCGGCGAGCCCGGCCCGAGCACACCCGCCGCCGCAACAGGCGGGACGGCGATCCGGGTCAGCGACGGGAACAGCGTGGCCTGGCGGCGGGCGGAGATCCTGTCGGGGAGTGGGTACGGCAACGCGCGTTCGGTGGCGGCGGTGCAGTCGGTGCTCGCCTGCGGCGGCGAGGCAAACGGCATCAGGCTGCTGTCGCCGGACGGCTGCGAGCGCGCCAGGGAGGAGCAGTACCGCGGCGTCGACCAGATCCTGGGCAGGTCGGTGCGGTACGGGCTGGGCTACGGGATCTTCGACCCCGCGTGCGGGTGGGGTGGCTGGGGCGGCTCGCTGGTCATGGTCGACCTCGACGCGCGCATGACCGTGGCGTACGTGATGAACCAGATGCTGGAGCAGGACTACCGGGGCCTCGGGATTGTGCTGGCCGCCTACGACGCGCTCGGGTAAGAACAGGACGTTCCCAGGGGCACCACGCGCCCGTTCCGAATAAAAGCTACCCTTCAACCCGTGGACCAGCACCTGATCGACCGCGCCATGGCGCTGCGGCAGGCGCTGGCGGAGGCGGGCGGTCTCGCGGGCATCGACCGGTTCCTCAACGCGAACCGGAACCTCCCGCGCGCCGACCGCGAGCTGCTGCTCGACTGGGCCGACGACGCGGTACGCGGCGTCTTCGAGGTCCGCCGCGCCGACACGGCGGCCCCGACCGTGCTCAACCTCGTCGACGACCTCGAGTACCGCGTATACGGCCTCGCCCAGGCGCCGCCGCGGAACTCGTTCATCATCGGCATGCTGCTGCCGCTCGTCGACGACGACTCGGCGTGGCTCGCCTCAGGGACCGAGTCGTTTCACCGCGAAAGCGAGGCCAGGCAGGTCGCCCGGCTGGCGATGGAGATGGCGACGCGGGAGCCGGAACTGGTGTTTCGCAACCCGGAGAAGGTCAAGCAGGGCTGGGAGCACATGCGCCGGGACCGGGAGGAGTTCCTGGCGTTCTTCGGCACCGACGAGCTCGTGCTGCCCACGGCCGCGGCCGAAGGACGGCTGAACGACTACTACCGGCAGCGGCGGGACGTGGCGCTGGCCGCGCGCGGGCGCCACCGGGCGGTCAGCGAGACCGGCGAGACCACGTTCGTGATGCCGGACGGGTTCTTCGAATTCCGCACCGTCGGCGTCATCTATGACCCGACGGACGGTTTCGTCGTGGTGCCGGAGTACGGGATGCTGCGGGCGATGTTCGCCAATCCGGCGCTCGCGGCCGACCGGGAGCACGCCAGCGTGCTGCGGGCGTACCTGCGCGAGGACTCGATCCCGCCGCTGCCGCTTGAGCGCCTCGCGGCGGCGTTCCCTCGCACCGTCGACGCTGTCTTCCAGCGGGTGCTCGGAAGCAAGAACTTCATTTGGATTCAGAACGGGCGCGGCCTTCTCCGCAAGCGCAAGCCAGGTCACTACGCGCGCGAGCCGCTCCCCGGGGTGGCTGTGCTCAGCGACCGCGTGGTCGAACTGGCGCGGACTACGGCCCGGGCGGGGTGAAGTCCGGGTCGAGCTCGACGAAGGCGTCGACCACGCCCATGTAGGCGAACGCCGCGAGCGTCCATTCGGCCGGCTGCCCGTTCAGGCCGGGACCGGGCAGCGGGGCGTTGAGCAGGGCGTCCACCTTGGCCGCCTCCCCGCAGTCGTCGGCGCCCGCCGCCGCGCGCACCTGCACGTTGCGCAGGGCCACGCTTTGCACCAGCAGGCCGCCGGCGAGCTGCATGTGCTCGATCGTCGCGGCCGGGTCGCGGATCCGCAGGCCAAGTTCGGCCGCCAGGAACCCGAACACCGCGACCAGCGAGTCCCTGGACACCCGCTGCGCCTCCTCAAGGGCCGCGGCGATCTTCTGCCGGGCCTCGCCGCTGCGGGTGGAGCCGAGAGTGGCGGACAGCGCCATGTGCAGCCGCCACAGGCTGCTGTCGCTGAGCGCGTGGTAGTTCTGGGCGACTGTGAGGCGGACAACCTCCCGTAGCACCGCGCGGCGGCCGCCCGGCTGGCTGATCAGCTCCCTGTTGTCCTCGACGACCTGCTTGAGCACGTTGAACGTCTCGGGGTCGAACACGGGCCGGTCGTTGAACCAGTTGCCCACGCCGGCCAGGTAGCAGAGCAGGTCGTCGATGTAGTCCTCGCGGTACGGCCACATCCGGTACGCCGAGCTACGCGGCACCCGCGCCCGCTGGATGACCTCCTCGACCCGCAGGTGCTCGATGGTCAGCGCGGCGCCAGATTCGATCGCCAGATCCCGCCCTGCCTCGAGCATGCGTCGCCTGACTTCTTCCGCCGGCACTCGCTCCGGACGGGCCGCCATGGCTCTCCCCCCAACGTTTCACGGATTTCCCCAGGCGGATTTCCCCAAAACGAGACATGAACTTGTATCAACAGGACTACCGCTGTTGAGACATTAAATATAGTGTCTCATACGAACGCGCGGACGGGGCGCTAGAGGGGACGCCGGGACCTGTGGGTTCCGGGCGGCCCTTAGGAGGGGGAGGGCCGGGGACCGGCCGGGCGCGGGGAAGTCGGCTCCGCGCCCGGCAGGCCTCGTTCGCCCGCCCTCGCCCTCAATTCAGTAGGCGACCGTGAACCGGGTCCTGTGGTGCTTGGGCTGGTCGATTTCGTCGACAAATGCCAGCGCGTAATCCGCGCCCGAGATGTGAGACCTCCCGGCTTCGTCCCGCAGCAGCACGTCGCCGCCGACCCGGTAGGCGCCGCGCGGCTCGCCAGGAATGTACGAACCGAACTCCTGGGCCGGCGACACGAAGAACCAGTCCACGCCGGTGGTGTCGGCGCGCAGCGCGTCGAGGGTCTCGGCGGCGCTGCCCGCCTCGGGCTTGAAGGCGTCGGGAAACTCCGGGGTGTCGATCAGCCGCGGGCCGCCCTCGGCGACATCCAGCGAGGCCGCGCCGCCGACGACGCCGAGCCGGGTGCGGTGCGCGGCGCAGGCGCTCGTCAGCGCCGGGAACGCGTCGATCAGCTTGACGTCCTCCGGGGTGGGCGCGAAGCGGATGGAGACGACGATCACGTCTGCCTCGGCCGCGATCCGGTCGACGAGCGCGGTGTCGTGCACGGTGCCCTGGCGGAACTCGAGGTCCGGCGTTTCTGGCGCGCCATCCGGGGCGCCGGACCTGGTGACGGAGATGACCCGGCGGCCGCGCCTGAGCGCCTCGTCCCTGATGGCGCTGCCCGCGTACCCGGTCCCGCCGAAGATGGCGATCGTCGCCATGGAGCCTCCTCGCTTAAGTGCCTGACCCTGTCTTAAGTGCCTAATCCTGCTTAAGTGCCTGACCCTTCAGGAGAATATGGCTCTTCCCCGCGGCACTCAGTAGCGGATCGCGATCTCCCGGCCGTCGTCCGCGCGCTGAGCCGGGTCGCCGAGCGTGACGGCGGCGCCGGCCGCGACGCGGCGGGCGCTCCACGCTACCGCGGCCGCGTCGAGCAGGTCGTCCTCGGCGGCGCCGGGCACGCGTGCCGGGACGACGATGCCGGCCTGGGCGAGCAGGGCACGGCGGATGGCCAGCCCGGTGCGCGTGTGCTTGCTGTCCGCCAGGGGCGTGCCGCCGGCCAGCGCGGCGAAGGAGAGTTCGGGGTGCACCTCATAGAGAGGCGGCGCCGCCGCCGTACTGCGGAACGCGTCGGCTTCGAGCAGCTTGCCGCGCAGTCCCCACGCCTGGATGGACATGCCGCGCCCGGTGAGCTCGCGGCAGCTTTGGTTGGCGTTCGCGTAGGCCGACTGCTCCCACACCGGGCGCGGCGGGATCGCGAACACGCACGACCCGCGCCGGCCGAGGGCGCGCCGCGCCAGCAGGTCGACGGTGCGCCAGCCCGCCGCGAGCAGCCCGAGCGGCATGTCGATGCCGATAACGCCGGCGCCGTCGATCCCGCGGGCGAGCCCGAGCCCGTCCAGCGTCCTGGCGACCGTGACGCTGACCGCGGGCGGCGCGGCCGCGTCCGCGTCCCCGGAGAGGGTGACCGCGACCCAGCCGCCAGCGCAGCCGTCGATCCCGGTCACGCTTGCCGCCATATCTTCCGGAGCTTATGTGACACCGTGACTGGCTGGCCTATTGACTGGCGGGCCACCGCCGGCGTACGTTGCCGTCAAACGCTGTTCGGCAATGTCGAACGCGATTCAAGAGTGAGATCGCTTCGCCAAGGAGGCGAAACCGCATGGCAGCACCACCATCGACCCCGCAGAAACTTCTCGCCGAAGCAATCGGCACCGCGTTCCTTGTCTACGTCGGCGCCGGGTCGGCGGCGGCGACTGGCGTCATCGCGGCCGGCACCAAGGTGCCGTTCTCCATGGCCCAGCTGGGCGTCATCTCGTTCGCATTCATGCTCGTCATCGTCGGCGCGGTGTACGCCATCGGGCACATCTCCGGCGGCCACATCAACCCGGCGGTGACGCTCTCGCTCGCGGTAACGGGGAAGTTCCCGTGGCGAGAAGTGCCCGGCTACATCGGCGCCCAGATC
>DATBBI010000480.1:0-3863 GCA_036271115.1 Trebonia sp. | reverse complement strand
GCCCGGGCGATCGCGACTCGCTGCTGCTGGCCGCCGGAGAGCTGCGAGGGGCGGTCGCGCAGGCGCTTGTCCAGCCCGACCCGGGCGGCGATCTCGTGCACGGCCGAGCGTCGCGGCCTGCGACCGTCCAGCCGCAGCGGCAGCGCGATGTTCTGGGCGACGGTGAGCGATGGCAGCAGGTTGAAGGCCTGGAATACGAACCCGATCCGCTCACGCCGCAGGATCGTCAACCGCGTTTCGCTGAGGTCCGCCAGGCTGGTCCCGCCGAGCGCCACGCTTCCGGAGGTCGGCCGGTCCAGCCCGGCCGCCACGTTCAAGAACGTGCTCTTGCCCGAGCCCGATGGCCCCATGATCGCGGTGAACGACCCCGGAGACAGTGCGGCGCTGACACCGTCGAGGGCGACGACCGCTCCTTCGCCCCGGCCATAGACTTTGCGAACATTGCGCAGAACGACCGCCGCGGCCGAGGCGGAAGCCTTTGCTTCCAGGCGGGTGGAGTTGGACATGAAGCGAACGTACGGCCCGGCCGCCGGACCCCACATCGTCGACAGGCTGGAGTCCGTGTCCTCCCTAGGTAGGAGGCGGCCCGCAGGGGAGTTGGATTACGTTCATGGCATGGAACACCTGCGATTGCTGGCGCGCAGGTTCGCACTCGACATCCTCATCGTGATCCTGGCCGTGGGGAGCGCGGTCGAGGTCGCGCTCTGGCACCGTGATGAGTACCAGTCGCACCCGGCCTGGCTCGCCGTGCCGGAGATCGCGCTGGTCGTCGTGCCCTTGCTCGGCCGCCGCCGCTTCCCGTTCTACGCCCCGGCCGCGGTGTGGCTGCTGGCGGCCGCGGTCTCCTTCACCGACGGATGGCTGGTCGTAACCCCGGTCAGCACGTTCCTCGCCGCGAACGTCGCCGCGTTCCTGCTGGGAAACGTCGTTGACGGCCTTCAGGCGCGACTGGGCCTTGCGCTGGTGCTGTCCGGCGCGGTGATAATCGTCGGCAACAAGCCCGACCACAACGGCAGCGAACTCGTCTTCATTCCGGTCATGTTCGCGATCGCCTGGGCAGCAGGTTATGCCGTGCGCGAGCGCGCCAGGCACGCCGAGGCGGCAGAACAACGCGCGGCCCACGCCGAACACGACCGCCAGGCCGCCGCGCGCGCCGCGGCGGCGGACGAACGAGGCCGGATCGCGCGAGAGCTGCACGACACCATCGCCCACGCGGTCAGCGTCATGGTCTTGCAGGTCGGCGCCGTGCGCCACCAGCTGCCAGGCGCGCAGGAGGAGCACAAGAACGTCCTGCGGGATGTCGAGCAGACAGGCCGTGCTGCCTTGACGGACATGCGGCACCTGCTGGATGCGATGCGCGAGGACGGCGGCGGCGTTGAGCTCGCGCCGCAGCCAGGCCTCGACCGTCTCGACGGACTGCTGAAAGAGTTCGGACGGGCCGGGCTGCCGGTGCAGCTGAGTATCGCCGGTGAGCAATTCCCGTTGCCTGGCGGGGTCGACATCTCCGCCTACCGGATCGTTCAGGAAGGCCTCACCAACGTGCTCAAGCACGCTCAGGCGACCGAAGCCGAAGTGGCGCTGGACTACGCTCCCGATCAGCTGAGCATCGAGGTGCGCGACAACGGCCGGGGCGCCGGACACGGTAACGGCGGCGGCCACGGCCTCGTCGGGATCCGCGAGCGGGTCAGGCTCTACGACGGCGAGATGACCGCCGGCCCGCAAGCGGGCGGCGGCTTCTTCCTCCGGGCACGCCTGTCGCTCACCCGGCGCCTGCCATGAGCATCCGCGTGCTCGTCGCCGACGACCAGTCGATGGTCCGAGCGGGCTTTCGGATGCTGCTCACCGGCGAGCAGGACATCGAGGTGGTGGCGGAAGCGAGCAACGGTCGTGAGGCTGTCGCCATGGCCGAGCGGTTCAACCCGGCGGTAGTGCTGATGGACATCCGGATGCCCGAGATCGACGGCCTCGAGGCGACCCGGCGCATCCTGGCAGCCAACCACGTCGCCCGCATCCTGATCCTGACTACCTTCGGCCTCGACGAGTACGTCTACGAGGCCCTGCGGGCCGGCGCGAGCGGCTTCGTGCTCAAGGACGACCCTGCTGAGCAGCTCATCAGTGCGGTGCGCACCGTCGCCGCGGGAAACGCGCTGCTGTCGCCCGCGATCACCAAGCGCGTGATCAGGCAGTTCACCCGCATCGTTCGCCCTGCCCCGCCGAAAGAACTCGGCGAGCTGACCGAGCGAGAACACGAGATCCTGCGGCTGATCGCGACCGGCCTGTCCAATGCGGAAATCGGGCGCGAGCTCTACATCAACGAGACGACCGTAAAGACGCACGTCACGCACATCCTGCAGAAGCTCGGCCTGCGCGACCGGGTCCAGGCGGTGGTGCTCGTATACCAGGCCGGGCTGTTCGAGCAAGCGCTCGACGAATTACGGCTGGAAACCAGACTCCGTCCACCGGGCGAACACCTCCGTCCGCGACTGCGGCCAGGCCCCGTCGCACGGCATCGTGCCGTCGCGCAGTCGCTGCAGGATCTCGGCGGCGTGCTGCCGCACGTCGTCGTGGGACCACAGGTCGAACGCGAACCGCATCGACGTCCGGTCACGCTCGCGGAACAGCGGCCGTATGTGCGCCTCGAATCCCACCGTGTCATCGGGCCCGGGCAGCGTGACGCCCGGCTGGGAGGCGGGGACGTCGCCCTGCTGTTCGGACGTATCCGGCGGCCCGGCTGGGCCCCAGTCCCAGCCGGGCGCCTCCCCGGCGGCGCCGGCCGGGCTCCGCGACGCAAAGTCAAGGAAGCCGGTCAGCGCCGCGCGGAACGCCGCGTCGTCCGGCAGGCCGGCCTGGCCCGCCGCCCGTGCCGCCAGCGCGGCCCAGCGCGCTCGCTGAGCGGGGCTGAGGTCCCGGCCTGCCAGCGCCGTCGCACCGTCCCGCTGCGGTCCGCCGAACGCCTCCGCCAGCCAGGACGCCTCGCGCTGCGGAGCATCGGGCGGCAGGTCGGCGAACGAGGGCGCGAGCAGGTCGTCGGAGGGCAGCAGGGTCTCGTACAGCAGCCGGGTCATCCGGGTCAGCGCGGGCAGCCCGCCGGCCCACTCGAACAGCGTCGGATCGGCCGGGCGGGCCGGATCGCGGAACTGCACGTACCAGTGCATGCCGCTGCAGAACGGCTTGTTCTGCGAGTGCCCGCACCGGCAGAGCGCGTAGTGCTCTCGCGATGACCCCGAAGCCCGGGGCACCTCCGCTCCGGCGGCGTCCGCCAGCGGGATCGCGCCGGTCACCCGGTACGGCCCGTCCAGCGAGACCTCGATCGCCTGCTGGCGACGGCCGTGCCAGTCGGCCAGGTCACGGTCTTCGGTGTCGTCGAACGCCAGGCTCAGCGCCCCGGACGGGCAGTCGCGCACCGCGCGGACGATCTCGTCCATCGGGCCGCCGCTCGGCGCGACGAACGGCTCAGCGTCGGTCCGGAACACCGTCGGCAGCCGGCCGGTGCAGAACCCGGAGTGCTGGCAAATGCCCCGGTTGTCGAAGATCGTCACTTGCGTCCCGGGGTAGGTGTCCCGGCGGTCCGGGACTCGCTTGGGGTCCTTGGCGCCGCTGAACCCGGTCCGCGCGTGCGATCCGTCGCAGAACGGCTTGTCGCCCGACTGCCCGCACCGGCAGAGCGCGAGCTGCGCCGGCACCGGCAGCGCCTCGCCGAGGTGCGACCGCACCGCGGCGGCGTTGGTGACCAGGTACGGGCCGTTGTCCGCGACCACGATCCGCGGCCGCAACCCGCGCTGCAGTTCCGCGAGCTCCGCGGCCTGCGCGGCAGCGTCCGGCGCCAGGTCCGCGGCCACCCGCTGCAGCGCCGCGACCGCCTC
>DATBBI010000479.1:0-6924 GCA_036271115.1 Trebonia sp. | reverse complement strand
CAGCAGCGCCGCCGCCGCGATCATCGCGCGCTCCCGCCGCGGCGCGCCTGGTCGAGCGCCTGCCGCAGCTGCTCGGCCTCATCGGGGCTGATCCGCTCGGTGAACCTGCGGAACGCAGCCGCCACGTCGCCGCTGGCGGCGAGAGCCTCGCCCATCAGGTCGCCGGTGTACTCGTCGCGGGAGACGGTGGCACGGTACCGGTAGGCGCGGCCCGCCTTCTCCCTGACCAGCCAGCCCTTGCGGTACAGGATCTCGGTCACCGTCCACACCGTGTTGTAGGCCCGCTCCGGGTACAGCGCCTGCTGGATCTCGCGGACGAGCAGCGGCCGGCCGGCCGACCACACCTGATCCATGATGGCGCTTTCCAGATCGCCGAAACCGCGCATTCCCCCCACCTCACGCTCGTCACGGCGGGTCCCGCGGTCGCCCCTCCGTTCTGGAAAAAGATTATGACGTATGAACCTATGCCGGGAGTCAGTTTTCTGCGTACCTACGAAGCTCAGAGCGAGTCTTCAGTAACCTAAGCACCTTAGGGCGTTAGAGTTACTGCGACGAGCAGGCACGATGATGGGCAGGCGCCGATGATCAGCACGCAGGAGACGCGGGTGACGGCCCGTCCCGATTTCGACGGCCCCTATCTTGAGGGCATGGTCTGGGACCTGGCCACGGTTTCCGGTGCGCTCAGCGAGATCGCGACCACCTGGCGGCGCGCCTTGCCGTGCCGGCCCGACCTGCCGCTCGACCTCCCGCAGCGGCTCGCGGACATGGCGCGGCGGCTGGCGGCTGACGTCAGGTCGCTCAAGGCGGCCGGGGCGCCAGGGGCGCCCGGCCAGGACCGGGCGCCGGACCTGGCGCGGGAGGTGACGATCCGGATGTCGGCGCTCAGCCAGGGCGCCGATTACGCACGGGCGATCACGGCAGGCGGCGGCACCGCGGGCGTCGGGGACGCGCCGCTGTGGGAGCTGCTGCGGCCCGCGCTGCGCAGGACCGGTCGCACGCTGACGACGAGCCTGGTCACGACCTAAGCCGGCGCCCGGGCGCCGGCGTCATGGAGGCCCGCATCGGTCGCGACGGTCATTCATCGCGCAGGATGCGGCCCGGCCGCAGCCGCGCGGCGCGGCGGGCCGGCCAGACGGCCAGCAGGTTGGCGGCCAGCAGCGTCACCGGCACGATCAGCGCCAGCGCCCAGACCGCGAGCGGCGGGTAGTACGCCAGCGGGGTGAAGTTCGCGACGACCCGCCAGAGCGCGCGGCCGATCGCGAGACCGAGCGGGATGCCCAGCGCGAGCCCGATCACGGCGAGCACGCTCGCCTGCGTGAGCACCACCAGCCGGGTCTGCCGGCCGGTCAGCCCGAGGGTGCGCAGCACCGCCAGCTCGCGCCGGCGACGGCGCACCGCCATGGTGAGCGCCTGCCCGACCGCCCCGGCCGCGAGCAGGGCGAGGAACCCGCCGAGCGCGAGCGGCAGCACCGACACGTCCTCGAGCTGCTGCACCGGCAGCGACGGCGGGGGCGTGAAGACGACCCCCTGCGCGTGCGTGGCCGCGCTGACCGTGGCGTCCAGGCGGCGGGCCACCGCCGCCACGTCGGCGCCCGGCCGCAGCGAGGCCACCGCCGCGTGGAACTTGAACGCGTAGTGCGCGCCGGCGAACAACCGGTCGTACCCGCCTGGGGTCAGCCACGCGCCCTGGTCGTAGCCGTTGTGCGGCCCGGACGGGACGAACGCGAGGCCGGAGACGGTCATGGCTCGCGTCGCGGGGCCGCCATCGAGCCGGATCGTGGAACCGACGGCCGCCCCCAGCAGCCTGGCGGTGGTCGGCGCGAGCGCGATCTCGCCCGGGCTGGCGGGCATCCGCCCGGCGGTCAGCACCATGGGAACCGGCTTGCCGTCCACCGGGGCGTAGGTGAAGCTCTCGATGGAGACACGGCCCGCCTGGGCGCCGGCGATGCGCACGTCGAGGAACCCGGTGACGTCGCGGTCGGCCGCCGCGGCCCGGGACGCGGCGCCGGCCGGGCCGCCGTCCTTGCCGTCCGCGCCGTAAAAGGTGGTGAGCTGCCAGGTCTGCCCGAACCGGGCCGGGTTGGCGACCGCGTCGGAGATGCCCGCGGAGAACGTGAGCGCGGCCAGCACGCCGAGCACGCCGGCGACCGCGCCCGCGATCGCCGGGCGGACAGGGACGGCGGCGCGGCCGCGCCCCGCCTCGAGCGCGAAGCGCGCGCCGATGATGGCGGGCACCGGCAGACCCGCCCGCACCGCGGCCGCGACCGTCGGTGACCGGCGGGCGACGGCGGCCGGCTCGGCTCGCAGGGCGGTCCACGCGATGACCGCCGTCGCGGTCAGCACGAGCAGCACGGACGCGGCCCACCCGGCGCCGAGCACCAGCCAGTCCGCGCTGATCCCGGGGCTCGGTTCCACGATGGAGGCGGCGCCGAGCGGCATCCAGCCGGAGGCGACGATCGCGGCGGCCACGCCCAGGGTGGCGCCGGCGGCTGCGGCCAGGCCCGGGGCGAGCGCGGCGGACGCCGTCGCCTGCCACCGGGCCAGCCCCACCGCTCGCAGCACCAGCAGCTCCGCCACCACGGCCGAGGCGTACCTGGCCACGGACTGGCCGACGAGGACCAGCGCGGCGAGCAGCGCCGCGAGCCCGAACGCGAACAGGCAGGCCGCCTCGTACCCCGTCACCGTCCGGACGGGGTCGCCGATCCAGATGTTCTCGTCGAGCACGTCGATGTCGGACCGTCCGGTCACCCGGGCGAGATCGGCGCGGAACGCCGGGATCGCGGCCTCGCCGCCCTTCAGGCGAATGATGCCGTTGATATAGGTGGAGTTGACGCTCGTCCCGCCCAGGATGTCAGCGCGGTACCTGGTGAACAGGGCGTAGGTCGGGAGCACCCCGCCGCCGTCGCCTATGTTGTCGAGCCCGAACGGGGTCTTAATCACGCCGACGATGCGCGCCGTGACCCGCGGGCCGGCCGGCGGCGTCTGGCTCGCGTCGATCCCGGCGGCGGCCTGAGCGGGTGTGGACAGGTGGAGTGTCAAGACGTCGCCGACCTGCTTGTGGTGGGCGGTCAGGAAGTGCGGCGTGACGACCACCTCGTCCGCCCGGCCGGGGTTCGCCATCCGGCCCGCGAGCACCACCGGGCGTTCCACGGTCCGGAACGCGTCCGCGTTCGCCGGCGGGAAGCCGAGGTCCACGCCGTCCATCCCCTCCACCGCGGCCCCGTAGTAGACGGCGAACAGCCCGAGCGCCGTGACCTCGGGCAGCGCGCGGACCTTGGTCCAGTCGAAGCCGGGCTGGTTCGGCAGCACGACGACGGTCCCTGGCAGCGTCCGCGCCCACAGCCGGCCGAAGGCGGTGTCGCCGCGCCTGGCCCCGGCCACCGCGGTCAGTACGACGCCGACGGACAGCGCGACCAGCAGCGCGAGCACGACGAGCGACCGCCAGCGTCGTCGAAGGTCCAGTCGCAGCCAGGTCAGCGCCATCCCCATGCGGCTCCCCCCACCCCAGCCGGTCCGCGGACTCGCCGCGAGTCCGTGGTCCAAGCTAACCGGGCGGTCGCGACGCCGGACAATGGTGCCGGCCGCCACTGTGGTGGAGTGGTAGCCCCACCCCGCGCCGCTGGGGAGTCATCGCAGCGGCAGAGTAAGCCGCGTACGTTCCGGATAATGCGTTTACGCCTTTTCCGCGGGTTCCGGCGCTTCCGGAGTCCCTTCAGGAAGGACGGTGTCCTCGCCGAGGTAGGCCGCGATGACGCGCGGGTCCCGGCGGACGACCTCGGGCGTGCCCTCGGCGATGACCCTACCGAACTCAAGCACCACCACCCGGTCGCAGATGCCGAGGACCAGGCCCATGTCGTGCTCGATGAGCAGCATCGACTGGCCCTGGTCGGCAAGGCGGCGCAGGGTGACGCCGAGCTCCTCGCTCTCGGTGCTGTCCAGGCCAGCGGCCGGCTCGTCCAGGCAGAGCACCGTCGGCTTCGCGACCAGGGCGCGGGCGACGCCGACGAGCTTGCGCTGCCCTGAGGACAGCTGGGTTGGCATCGCCCCGGCCGCCCAGTCCATGCCGACCACGGCGAGCGTCTCGCTGACGGCCTCCTCGCTGACCGCGCCCTCGCGGGAGGCGACCGTGAGGTTCTCCCCGACGTTCAGGTCATCGAACAGCTCGGTGGACTGCCAGGTGCGGGACAGGCCGGCCCTGGCGCGGCCGTACGGCGCCAGGCCGCGCAGGTCGCGCTCGCCGAGCCGGACGGTTCCCGCGCTGGTCACGAAGCCGGTGATGGCGTCGATGAGGGTGGTCTTGCCGGCGCCGTTCGGGCCGATGAGCCCGACGAGCTCGCCCTCGCGGACGTTGAGCGACACCTCCGACAGCGCGTGCACGCCGCCGAACCGCACCGAAAGGCCTTCGATCATGAGGGCGGCCGGATGGCCCGACAGGTCGGGGCGCGCCGTGCGCGGCACGAGATGCTCGCGGGTCGCGGCGTCCACCTGCGGCGCGCGGATCCGCGGCCGCTTGTGCAGGCGGCGGTAGAGGTCGCCGGCCACGCCTTCCGGGTTCTGCAGCAGCGTGAAGATCAGCAGGATGCCGCCGACCAGCAGGAACCAGTTCCCGTCCAGGCCGAACCACTTCTGGAGGGCGTACGGGATCAGCGCCTGGGCGGAGATCAGGCCCGCGAACACCGCGCCCGAGATGAGCGTGATGCCGCCCGCGTAAGCGAACGCGATCAGCGATAGCGCGGTGAAGGCGTCGAACCTGTCGGCGCTCACCGAGCCGAAGTTGTAGGCGTACAGGCATCCGGCGACGCCCGCGATGACGGCAGCGATGATGAACGCGTACAGCTTGACGGTCCGCGGGTTGATCGCGGCGGCGGCCGCCGCGCGCTCGTTGGAACGGACGGCGAGCATCCGCTGGCCGAGCTTGCCGCGCCGCAGGTAACCGACGCCGAGGCAGGCGAGCACCACGCAGAGCAGCACGACCCAGCCGAAGACGGGGCTTGGCTGGTTGCCGTCGATGCCGCGGAACCCGGCGTTCGGGCCGAAGTCAACGCCGAACCAGTGCATCTCCGGCACCGGCGAGCCGAGTCCGCCGCCGCCCCAGGTCGTGTTCTGGAAGCCGAAGTTGTCGATGGCCACGGCGCCGGCCAGGGTAACGACCGAGAGGCTGGTGCCGCGTACCCGGACGGCGGAAATCGCGGTGAGGATGCCGAGGGCGACGGCGACCGCGATCCCCGCGAGCGCCGCGAGCGGGAAGGTGATGCCGAAGTTGCTCGCCATGTGCGAGATCGTGAAGCCGGCCGCGCCCGCCAGGGCGAGCTGGATGATCGAGATCTGGCCGACGAAGCCGGTGATGACGATGAGCGACAGCGCCATCAGGATGCCGATCAGCGTGTTGATCAGCGCGTTGCGGAAGTCAAACGGGAACACGACGAGCAGCACAGCGGCCCCGCCGCCGAAGATTAGCGCGGAACGGAACAGGTGCTGCGGCCGCGGCGCCTGCGGCAGCCTGGTCTCCGTCACCTCGCCGCGGCCGGGGATGCGCGATCCGCGCCAGAACAGCACGCCGATGATGATGAGGAACGCGAGCAGGTCCGTCGTGCCGGGAATCGCGACCCCGCCGGACTGCGGGAACCAGGACTTGGTCGACGCGAGCTGGAGCAGCGAGTCAAGGATTCCGATGCCGAAGGCCGCCGCGGTGGCCAGGCCGAAGGAGGTGAACCGCGCGATCAGCGCGGCGGCCAGCGCCGGGATGATCACCAACGGCAGCGTCGACGGGTCGAGCTGGGTGACCGACGATGCGAGGATGCCGAGCGAGCCGGCCAGGAACGCGGCGATGAGCGAGTTGGAGAGCGAGATCGTGGCCGGCGACACCCCGCTGAGCATCGCCGCGACCTCGTTCTCCGACGCTGCCCGGGTGGCCAGCCCGAACTTGGTCCACTTGTAGGCCGCGGAGAGCACGATGGTCGCGGCGACCACGATGGCGGTGAGGAGGAACCGGTCGAGCGTGATGCCCGAGCCGAGCAGGTGGATCAGCGTCGTCGGCAGCACGGACGGGGCGGGCTGCTGGGTGACGCCGAAGGCGAGCAGCATGGACGACTGGCAGACGAGCAGCACGCCGAGCGAGGCGACCATCCTGGCGAGCGGCGAGGTGTTGCGCAACGGACGGTAGACGGCGAACTCCAGCAGCGTGCCAACGGCGAGCACGAAGATCAAGGCGAGCGGCAGGGCCACCGCGTACGGGAACGAGGCGATCTTCCCGCTGGTCAGGGACCAGAAGGCGTAGCCGCCGAGCATGGCGATGGCGCCGGTGGACAGGTTGATGAACCCCGAGCCCCGGTAGGTCGCCACGACGCCGAGCGAGATGCCCGCGATGAGCGCGCCAGAGCCGAGCCCTAGCAGGATGAAAAGCAGGATTGTTTCCACGGGGGTTCGTTCCTCGGTCAGTGGTTCCGCTACGTCAAATGTTCAGGTGTTGGCCCACGATTTCAAGTACGCGGCGACGCCGCGACCGCGAGGGTGAGCCCCCGCGGTCGCGGCGCGGCTGTCAGCCGTTGCGGATCAGCTAGTTGCCGGCGGCTGGGTCCAGCCGGCCGCCTTGATCCACTGGTTCTTGCCGCCGTATGTGAAGAACTGCGAGCGGTTGTTGCAGACGCCTGGCGCGCTCGGGTTGTAGCCGCACTCAAGCGCCGGGGCGCCGAGGGCCTGCGGGCCCTTGAACGCCTTCACGGCCGCGAGGATCGCGGCCGGGGTCAGGTTGGCGTAGCCGACCTGGTTGAGGACCTTGTCGACGGTCATCATCTGGCCGAAGTCGACGATGTTCCACGGGTCGGGCGCGTTCGCCGGCGTGGAGTAGGTCTGCGCCAGCTTCATGTACTCGATCATGCCCGGGTCGGTCGTGTCGCCGTACAGCGAGCTGGCGATGAGGTACGT
>DATBBI010000478.1:0-3229 GCA_036271115.1 Trebonia sp. | reverse complement strand
CATGGGCCAGGTGGGGGCGGCCCTGGTGGAACTGGCCGCCGACCAGGAGTTTTTCGCGCCGCTGATCGAGCAGGTCCCCGCCGGGTCGCCCGGCGTGCACTGGCTGGTCCAGCCCGGGCGCGGCCCGCGCCTGGTGCTGGTGGCCCGGCGGCCGCGCCGAGCTGACCCTCGCGGGCGAGCGCGCCCTGCACCGCGGCGATGTGGCGACGCTGATCCCGCCCCACGACGTGCACAACCACGGTCATGTCACCGGCACCGGTCCCAGCCCCTACTCGCTGATCCTGCTGGGCGACGACATGCTGCTGTTCGAGCGCGAGGAGTACGACCCGGAGCAGGGGGACGTGGCAGCGGCTCGCGCCCGGTGACCCGGGCCGGCCGAACCGCTAGACGGCCGGGCCGGCCCTTAACCGGCCGATGTGCGTGTTGGTGATCGAGGTGAACTGGCAGATCAGCGCCGCGCTGAGCAGGACGAGCCCGACCGCGATCTCGTTGAAGCGGCGCAGCTCACGGCCGCTCGCGGCAAACAGGAACATGAGCATTGCCGCCACGGTCAAGATGAGGGCGAGGACGTCCATGCGGCTCCCAGGGATCAGACCCAGAGGTCGGGTCGGTAACGTTCGGCCGTCTCCATCTCCTGCAGGTAGGCCTCCGCATGCTCGCGCGGCTGCGACCCATGTTCGGTGACGATGTCGATGAGGGCGGCACGAACGGCGTCGCGCATCGGCTGCGAGCCGCAGACGTAGACGTAGCCGCCGGCGTCGAGCAGGCGCCAGACTAGCGCACCCTGTGCCCGCATCCGGTCCTGGACGTATTCACGGGAGCCGGGCGGCTCGCGCGACGTCGCTATGTGAACGTGATTGAGCACCCCCTCGGCGGCGAACTGCCCGATCTCGTCGCGGTAGATGTAGTCGAGGCTGGTTGAGCGGATGCCGTTGAACAGCGCCGCCTCCGCCAGCGAGACACCCGCGTGGTTCAGCGCCACCCGCTCCCACAGGAACGCCCGCATGGGCGCGAAGCCGGTGCCGACGGAGACGAAGATCATCGGCTTCGTCACGTCCTCCTGCAGATGGAACCCGTCGGCGCTGTCGTGGAAGACGTTCAGGCGGTCGCCCTCCCGGAGCGCGTGCAGGTAGTGCGAGCTCATCCCGTGGGCCTCGAGGCCGACGGTCACGTGGGCGACGCCGTCGCCGTGGATCCGCGGGCTGGAGCTCGTCGAGTAGTAGCGCGGCCGGAGTGGCTGCGCCACCTGCAGGAACTCGAAGATGTTCAGCGAGCAGGACGGGAACTCGTCGAGCAGCCGGAGCACGTCGAATCCGCCCGTGTCGATCGCCGCGCGCAGCGGCGTATCGGGACCGTCCGGTGCCTGCAGGACATCGGCGATCTCCGCCAGCCTCGACCGCTCGGCGGGGTCGGCCACCTTCTCGATCAGGAGGTCGAGCAGCGGCCCCGTCGGCCTGCCGGTGATGTCGACGAGGTTGGTGAGCACGTTGCGGGTCTGGAGCACGACCCCCTTTGGCGCCGCCCGGGCGTTCATCGTCTTCGGCACCATGAACAGGCCGTCCAGCGCGGCGCCGAGGTGCCGCGCGAGCCTCTCCACCTGCTCCTCGTCGTTCCTCGGGCAGATCCCGAGGTGGTCGCCGACCCGGTAGGCGACGCCGGGCGGCAGGCTGACCTCCAGATGCCGCGTCCCCTTCGGCGAATCGGCCGGCAGGAGTTCCCGGCACACCAGGACGCGTGCCTCGACCGTGTCCATGCCGGCGGCATTGCTGAGGATCGCCGGGGCCAGCAGGACCCGCGACTGGCCGCGGCCCTCGTCGGGCGGTCCCGGCGACCCGCCGCGCAGCGACGTGGCCCACCTCCGCGACCCCGACGACATGCGGCGCATGATCGATGAGGCGCTCCTGTCCGGGGCGGCCGGTTCCGGCGTGGCGTCAGCCAGGAGCGACCTGTGCATCGCGGTGCTGGAGTCGGCGCCCGTCAGCGCGCCCGCGGCCGCCTTCTCGGCGGCGTCGCGCGCGGCCGCGGCCTCCGTCGGCCGCGCCCCGGACAGCTCCAGGAGCATGGGCCAGACGCGGGCGTTCCAGTCCGCGTGCAGGCGCTCCCACACCGGCGAGCCCACGTCGCCGTAGGCGAGCTCCGCGACCGGCGTGGCGCCTAGCTCGGACAGCTTCTTGTGCAGGTAGCGGGGGAACGCCATGAACGCGTTCCACTGGGTGTTGCCGAGCCCCCAGACCAGGTACCGGCAGTTCCGCCACATCTCGCCGCCGGGTTCCGTGCGCTCCAGCCACGCCTGGAACGCCGCCGCGTTCGTGGGCGGGTTCGACGTGTAGGTGGAGCTCATGACGACGAGCAGCCAGGGGTCCGTGTGGGCCGGCGACTCCGCGAGCTCGTTCAGCGTGATCGCGTCGCTCACGTAGCCGTGGAAGTGGCTCCGCTCGGCGAAGCGCTCGGCCAGTTCCTTGTTCGCGCCGAAGTTGCTGCCGTAGGCGATCACGAGATCGCGGTAGGCGCTGGTCTCGGGGATCTCCGTCGGCTGTCCCCACTCGGGCGCGGCGCCGGGAACGGCGGCCGGGGGAGCGGCGGCCGAAGGCGTGGCGGCCGAAGAAGTGGCGGCGGCAGGAGCGGGGGCGGCCGGGCGGTCACGAACCGCGGCCCCCGCCCGCGGGCGTCCCTCCTGCTCGCGCGGCAGGCGGATGATCGGGACCGCGGCCGGCTTCGTCGTCACGATCGTGTTCTTCGCCACCGTCGCGCCCGGCGCGAGACGCAGCCGGTAGTTGCGGTAGATCTCGAACAGGACGACGCGGAGCATCATGAACGTGACCTCTTGCGCCATGCACTGCCGCCTCCCGATCGAGAACGGGATGTATGCGTGGCGCGGCCGGTCGACGACCTTCTCCATCGCGAACTGGTCCGGATCGAACCTGTCGGCGTCCGGCCCCCAGTAGCGCGGGTCGCGCTGCGCGGCGAGCGTCCCGACGAGGATCATGTCGTCCTTGCGGATCCGGTAGCGGCCGAGCATCCCGTCCTTGAGGCTGCGGCGGATCGTGACCGGCATCGGCGGATAGATCCGCATCGTCTCCTTGATCACCTGCGTCGTGTACCTCAGCGCCATCAGGTCGTCGTACTGAAGGTCGTAGTCCGGGTCGCCGCCGGTGATCCCGTCGATCTCGGCGATCAGCTTCTCCTCGACGTCCGGGTGTGTGCCGAGGACATAGGCGAGCCACCCGCC
>DATBBI010000477.1:0-8405 GCA_036271115.1 Trebonia sp. | reverse complement strand
GCCGGTGTGGTGCCGGGCGATCCGCAGCGCGAGGTCGTTGGCCTCGCTGCCGGTGCAGGTGAACATCGCGTGCGCCGGGCCGAGCTGGTGCGTGGCCAGCAGCCGCTCCGCGTAGTCCACGAGGCCGGCCGTGAGGTAGCGGGTGTGCGTGTTGAGCGTCTGGAGCTGGCGGCTGACCGCCTCGGTGACGCGGGGGTGCGAGTGCCCGACCGACGGCACGTTGTTGTACGCGTCCAGGTAGGCGTTGCCGGCCGGGTCGTACAGGTAGACGCCCTCGCCGCGGGCGAACTGGACCGGGGTCGCGTAGAAGAGCCGGTACGCGCCGCCGAGCGCCGCGTCGCGCCGCCGCACCAGATGCCCGAGCTCCGGGTCGAGCGCGCTGGTGCGCGCGGTGTCGAAGCCGTTGACCATCCGGGCGGCGTCCATGCCGGTGCCGTCGGAGCCTGTCATTCCAGCGCCTCCCTTATCCGGTTCGCCACCGCGTCCGGGCCGATCGCGCGCAGCGCCGCGAAGTGCGCCGCCGCCTGCGGGGTCCTGCGCAGCAGGTATTCGCGGTTGGCGGGCTCGCGGGCGGCGTTCCACTGGCTCACGATGATCCGCGCCGCGAGCCGCAGCAGCATGAACTCGCTGATCAGCGCCGGGTCGCCGGGTCCGAGCGGGTCGACCGCGTGGTAGCCGGCGATCACGTCGAGCGCCGGGATCAGCGGGTCGGTGCCGGCGTCGGCGCCGAACTGGTAGCACGCGGCGACGCCCACGTCCATCGCAACCGGGCCGGCCAGGCTGTCGCCGAAGTCCAGCACCCCGGTTACCCGGTCCGCGTCCACCAGCAGGTTGTCTCCGTGAAAGTCGGTGTGGATGACCTGGCGGCGCGTCGCCGGGTCCGCGAGGCGCGGCAGCACCCGCGCCTCGAACCGGTCCAGGCAGCTGGCCAGGGCAGCGTGCTGGTCCTCGTCCGCCAGCTGGCCGGGCAGCTGGTCGAGCAGCGGGCGGAGCTGACTGAAGTTCTGCAGATCCCACAGGTGGGTGCGGTCCGCGCCCGGGTGCGCGAACGGGCGCAGCGCCTGGTCGAGCCTGGCGAGCGTGCCGCCGATGTCGCGGCGCAGCGCGGCGCTGGCCGGCCGCGAGCCGAGGGTCAGCCCCTCGAGGTAGGACGTCATCCGGACGACGCGGCCGTCGAGGTGCAGCTCTGGGCGGCCGTCGAGGGTGCTGATGACCCGCTGGACGGGCAGCGCGGGGGCGGCCCCGGCGAGGTGCAGCAGCACCGCGGTCTGGAAGCTGACGGTCAGCGAGGCGTCGGCATCCCGCAGAGCGATCTTCAGCAGCCGCGTCGGCCCGCCGGCCGTCACTAGCCGGAACGTGTCGTCGTGCTCGGCCGCCAGGCGCTCGGCAGCCGCGCCGATCCCGTAGTGCGCGGCGGCGATTTCTTCCGCCTGGTCATGTGATACGCGAGGCGGGAGGAGCACCAGGCCATCCTAGGCGCTGGTCGCTCCCAGGATCTCCCCGGCGATCACGGCGGGGAACTCCAGCGGGGCGAAGTGGCCGGCGCCGTTCACGAAGCGCAGCCGGACGTCGCTGAAGAACTCATCCAGGCGGTCGGACCAGTCCTGCGGGAACAGCGGGTCGTGGTCCGGCCACAGCACCGTGGCGGGCGCGGCGATCCGGTCGGCGGGGGCAGGCGCCTGCTCGGCCAGCGCGAGGCCGATCGTGCCGGCGCCCGCCCGGTACCAGTTGATCGACGCGGTGAACGCGCCTGGCGGCCCGTACACCGAGACCAAGTGGTCGAGGGCCGACTCGTCGAGCTCGAAGGCGGGGCCGGACCAGTGGTTCCAGATGTGGCTGAGGTACGCGCGGACCGCCTCGGGCTTGCCGTCGATGAGCTCCTCGGCGAGAGGCAGGCGGTGGAAGGACTGATACCAGAACTCCCGCATCGGGCCGGGGCCGAACACCCGGGTGCCGACGCCGGGCACCGGCGGGGTGATCACCAGCGCCTTGACGAGCTCGGGCCGGTCCCTGGCCAGCGCCTGCGCGACCCGGCTGCCGACGTCGTAGCCAAACACCACCGGCCGGGTCAGGCCAAGGTCGGTGATCAGGCCCGCGACGCTGCGCGCGTTCGCCGCGGCGTTGTACTGGGCGCCGGGATCAGCGGGGTGCTTGTCCGACTCACCGAACCCGCGCAGGTCCGGCGCGACGACCTCGCAGCCGTCGAGCAGCGGGATCAGCTCGCGGTAGTCGGTGCGGTCGCCTGGCCACCCGTGCAGCAGCACGACCGCGGGACCGGAACCGGTCCTGTCGTAGGCGAGTTCGAATCCGTCGACGGCCACGACCGTAATGTACTCGCCGTGCGTGTGAGAGTCGCCACGGGCCCGTTCGGGATAATTCCGCGTGACTGTAGCTGACGGATTCGAGCGTCAGCTCATCGCCCCCGCTCACGTCGGCGTCCGCGCTGCCGCACCGCGGGCAGACCGGTAGCGGGTCGGAGACCTCGCTGACCGCTCCGCAGCCGTGGCAGGTGACGGTCGCGGGGACCGTGACGACCTCGACGGCCGCGCCGTCCGCCTCCGTGCCCGCGGCGATCATCTCGAACGCCTGCGCCATCGAGGCGGGGTCCACCGCGTGCCGTACCCCGCAGCGGACGCGGATGCCGGCCACCTGCCGCCCGGCTGCCCGCTTCTGGACGGCGTCGAGGACGCCTTCGCACAGCCCGAACTCGTGCACGGGGTCTACATCTCCCTGATCTGGAGGTAGCGCTTAATGTCCGGCAGGCCGGCCACCACCACTGCGACCACCGTCACTATCACCGCCACCGTGATCAGCCTGCGCACCATCGCGCACACCTTCCTTCTGTCCGATCTGGCTCAGGATTTCTTCTACCGCGCGGACCGCGTGCGGCAGGGCGGCCCGCACCGGCTCTGAGAGCCCCATTCCCGCGCTCACGTCGGCCGGCTCGCAGGCCACGAGCAGGCTGCGACCGGGGCGACCGCCCATGGTGGCGAGCATAGCGAAGAGGTCATCGGGTGACAGACCGTGGCCGTCCATAACCGGCGCGCCAGGCCCGGCGTCGTCCGGGTCGACCTCGAGCACGGTGATCGTGCCAGGCTCGTACCCGCGCGGCGCGGCGTCGACGAGGACGAACAGGTCACAGCCGTCGAGCAGTTCGTAGACCAGGTGCACGCCGCGGATGCCGAAGTCGGCGATCTCCACGCCGTCCCGCTGGGGCTTTTCCGCGAGCAGCCGCGCCACCTCGACGCCGAACCCGTCGTCGCCGAGGAAGACGTTGCCGACACCGGCGACCAGCGTGCGTCCCGCGCCCGCCCCCGTCTCCGTCCCCATCCCCGTCATGCGGGCTCCACCTCGTCCGGCGAGAAGTAGAGGAAGCGGCCGTGCGCCGCGTGCAGGTCGGCCGCCGGGTCGTCGGTGAGCGTCACCGCCAGGTACGGCTGGTCGTCCACGTCGAGCAGCACCGCCTCGACGACCGCGGTCCTGCCGACGAGGAACATGTCCTGCGCGTCGGCGCGGCGGGCGCCGGGCCGCAGCGTCACCAGGCTGCCGCGCGCGAGCCGCTGCCCGGCCACCAGCACGGAATCGGTGGACGGCGACACCGACTGGTCTGCCTCCGGATCCCACCAGGGGACCTCGCCGGCGTCGCCGTCCTCGCGGGCTTCGGCGAGCGGTGAGCCCTGCCAGCCCCTGATCGTGCCGTGCAGCCGCTGGAGTGCCGCACCGTCCAGCGACTCCACACGGTCGATCAGCGCCGCGGCACGCGGGTCGGTGGCGCGGGCGGCGTCCTTCTCCTCGTCGGTCAATGCGAGAGTGCGCAGCGTGAGGATCTCGTCGATCTCGGTGCCGTCGTACAGTTCGCCAGGGCTCTCGCTGGCCACCTCGGGGTGGTCGGGCAGGATGATGGGGGAGGCCAGCAGGACGTTCCGCGTGCCCGCCGGGCCGGCGAGCACCGGCCAGCAGCCGGCGTTCTCGCACTCGCTGACCGCCGGCGCGGCCCACTCCGGCGGGTCGGTCATCGACACGAACGCGCCGCCGGAAATGGTGATGATCATGTGCGCCGCCACCAGCGCGGCCGGCAGCGCCTGCGCCCTGCCGCCGAGCACGGGGCTGCCGAGCACGGGGCTGTCAAGCAGCCCGGCGGCCGTCTGATTGGTCACGCCGACGGTGAGCCGCGCGGCCTGCCAGGGACCGGCCAGTTCGGTGGCGCGCACCGTCACGACGCCGCGCAGCGCCTGGCGGCGGCGGATCACCTCCCCGTCCGCGGTCGCCTCGTGCTCCTCCCCGCCCGGTATGCCGAACGGTGTGGCGGTTCCGTCGCCGAACAGTGCGGCGCCCGCCACGGTAATCGAAGCCTCGCGTTCGACCGCCTCGTCCCAGGTGTCGGGGGCCCCAGGGCCCGGGCAGGTCCTGCGCTGCACCTGCAGGAACCTGACGACCACGTTGACGGACGGCTCCCCGTCACGGGTGAAGACGCACTCGGCCCGCGCGGTCGTGGTCTCCGACGGATCGGCCGCCGCGTACGCGGGGGGCATCAGCACGCCGAACTGCCAGCGGCTCCGGTTCTTCTGGGACGAGGCCCGGTACGGGTAGAGGATGTAGCCCTCGTAGAGCACCGCGTCCGCGACGCGCCGCACGTCGTCGAGGCTCATGGCGTGCCTCCCGCCGTCCCGCCGGCGGTCCCGTTAGCCCGCTGTTCCGCCAGCAGCGCCGCGAGCGTCGCGTCCCAGGTCGGCAGCGCGTGGGCGGCCTTGTACGCCGACAGCTCGTCGAGGGTCTCGCGGCTGCAGCGCAGCCACGCGCTGCCGGGGAAGTGCTCGTTCACCACGTCCTGCCAGACGCTGACCGGCATCCGGTAGCTGGCCTCCGAGCTCCACGGGATCGGCTCCACGCGCAGCCGGCCGTCGGGCGAGGCGAAGACGGTGCCGCTGAACAGCAGCAGCAGCGGGATCGTGCCGTCGTCTAGGCCTTGCAGGTACCGGCCTGAGGCCACCTCGAGGTCGTAGGTGCACGGCACCTCGAGGCTGACCTCGGTCTGCCCGGTGAACGCGGGGACCATGACGGACACGGCGGCGAGCTGGATCGCCTTGACCGTTTCCGCCCAGCGGTCGGGGTCGCCGAACAGGTCGTGCAGCCGCCGTGCCTCGTCGGGGGAGTACCTGCGCTTGTGCGGCTCGATCCTGATCTGGCAGCGCAGCGCGATGGCGTCCACCCGCTCGCCGAGGCCTTCGGTGACGTTCAGCCGGAACAGCAAGGTGGGCGTCGCCGTGTACGGCGCCGCGCTCGCCCCCGTGCAGTCGAAGATCAGCTTCGCCATCTACGCCCCTGCCTGCGGATCCAGAGGCGCTAGCGGATCCGTGGGCGCTAGCGGGCGGGCGCGCTCCCGGATATCGGCGAGGAAGTCCGTCAGGAGGCGCTGCGCTTCCGCGCCGCCGTCGAAACCGCGCCAGTGCACGCGCAGGCCGCCCGCCAGCGAGTAGCACGCGTCGATCGGGATGAGGAACGCCTCCACGCCCCCGCCGTCGCCGTCACCCCCGCCGGCACCGGCGCCGGCGGCGACCGGCGCGCCGCCCGCGAGGCGCGGCGAGCCCGCGACGACGAGGATCGCCTCCACATCCGGCGACGGCGCCCGCAGCAGCGGATGGGCGGCGGCGAGCCGGTCCCAGCCGGCCAGGTCGAGCTCGCACTCCGTCACGCCGGCCGGGCTGGGGTAGCTGGCCACGATATGCCCGAGCGCCGAGTTGACGAAGAAGAACGCGATGCCCACCGGGATCCCGAGCTCGGCCCACTCGGCGCCGGTCAGCGGCGCGTCCGGGTCGTAGCGGACCCGGTCGGGCACTGTTCGGTACCGGCCGCCCGGCCGGGTGAAGAGCAGCCCGCAGGCTGTGCAGGCGCAGCTGATCGAGCGCTGCTCCGTGTCCACGAGGTGCGCGTGGCGCTCGGGAACCTGCTCGCCGCACATCTTGCACCGCTCCTCTGGAGGCGGCGCCTTCTGTCGCGGCGGAACGGCGAAGCGCCGCAGACCGGTCACGCGGCACCCGGCGGGCGGCGGGCTATCTGCAGCAGCGGCGCCTCACGCGGCGCGATCCTGACCCCGGTCGTCTCCGGCGCCGCGTCCGCGACGGCCTGCTCGACATCCGCCTGCACGCCGGCGTGCCCGTGGCCGTTGGCCAGCCGGATGAGCGCCACGCCTTCGTCATCGATGGACAGCAGCTCCGCCCCGATCCCGAGCCGCCCGAGCGCCCGCCGGATCCTGGTGCCGACGTCGAGCGGGTGCAGGTCGTGGATCAGCAGCAGGCTGTCCACCAGCGGGTCGGCGATGAGCCTGGCCTTGAGCCTGGAGTCGTCGCCGATGCTCCGCATGATGGACGCCAGCCCGGCGCCGTAGAGCCGCACCAGGCAGCCGACGAGCTCCTCGGCGGTGTCGGCCACTTCCGGGCCCGCCCGCGTCCGCAGCTCGGCGAGCAGCGTCTCGACGCGCTCCCCAGCGGCCTGGGCGTCGAAGGTGCCACCGTCGAAAGCGCCACCGTCGAAAGCGCCACCGTCGAAAGCGCCGGCGGGCAACCCATTGTCCGCGCCGGAACCGGCGGTCACCTCAGACCGCCAGCGTGATTCCGGTCGGCGAGTGCGCCGTCTTCAGCACCCGGCCATTGCCCAGGTACATGTGGACACCGCACGGCAGGCACGGGTCGAAGCTGCGGACCGCGCGCATGATGTCGATGCCCTTGAAGTTGTCCGGCGTGTTCTCCTCGAAGATCGGGGTGTTCTGCACCGCGTCCTCATAAGGGCCTGGCGTCCCGTAGGTGTCCCTGACGGACCCGTTCCACGGGGTCGGCGGGTACGGGTGGTAGTTGGCGATCTTCCCGCCCCTGATGACCATGTGGTGCGACAGCACCCCGCGGACCGCCTCGGTGAACCCGCAGCTGAAGGCCTCGTCGGGCACCTTGAACGACTCCCACGTCTTGGTGTGCCCGGCCCGCACCTCGGCGAGCGCCTGCTCGGTGAAATGCAGCGCGCACGCCGCGGCGTAGGCCTGGAAGTAGGTCCGGGCCCTGTTCCGCTCGATCGCGTTGGACAGCGGCTGGCCGGCCTTGTCGACCGGGATCTTCCACTCGAAGCTGACCTCGGGCCGCGACATCGTGCGCGGCAGGTTGATCTGCACGCTGTGCCCGGTGGACTTCACGTAGCCGAAGTCCACGAGGCCCGCGAGCGCCGTCGCCCACAGCCGCGCGATCGGGCCGCCGCCGGTGTCGAGCGGCAGGTAGTCCTTGCCGTCGAACCAGCGCGGCGACATCGTCCAGCTGTACTTGTCGTCGAAGTCACGCTTGGCGGGCCGCGGGATCGTGTGCTGGTTCCACGGGTGCCTGCGGTCCACCGGGTTGCCCAGCGGGTCGTGCGTGACGAACATCTCCTTGTCTTCCCAGTCCTCGTAGTACGAGTGACCGAGCAGGATCCTGATGCCGAGGTTGATGTCGACCAGACTGGTGGTGACGAGCTTGCCGTCGACCACCACACCGGGCGTGACGAACATCTTGCGGCCCCAGTCCGCCATGTTCTGGTAGGTGAAGTCGCAGTACTCGGGGTTGTTGAGGCTGCCCCAGCAGCCGAGCAGGACCCGCCGCCTGCCGACTTCCTCGTACCCGGGCAGCGCCTCGTACATGAAGTCGAACAGGTCGTCGTGCATCGGCACGACGCGCTTCATGAACTCCACATAGCGCATCAGCCGGGTCAGGTAGTCGGTGAACAGCTGCACGGTCGCCACCGTGCCGACGCCGCCCGGGTAGAGCGTCGACGGGTGCACGTGACGCCCTTCCATCAGGCAGAACATCTCGCGCGTCGACCGCGACACCTGCAGCGCCTCGCGGTAGAACTCGCCTTCGAGCGGGTTGAGCGAGCGCATGATGTCGCCGATGGTCCGGTAGCCGTGCTCGGCCGCGTGCGGCGCCTCGGTGCTGTTGGCGCGCTCCAGCACCCCGGGGTTGGTCTCGGCGACCATCCTCTCGCAGTAGTCCACGCCGACCAGGTTCTCCTGGAAGATGTTGTGGTCGAACATGTACTCCGCGGACTCGCCCAGGTTGATGATCCACTCGCCGAGGTGCGGCGGCCGCACCCCGTAGGCCATGTTCTGGTTGTAGACCGAGCAGGTCGCGTGGTTGTCACCGCAGATGCCGCAGATCCGGCTGGTGATGAAGTGCGCGTCCCGCGGGTCCTTGCCCTTCATGAAGATGCTGTAGCCGCGGAAGATCGACGAGGTGCTGTGGCACTCGGCGACCCGCTTGGCCTTGAAGTCGATCTTGGTGTAGATGCCGAGGCTGCCCACGATCCTGGTGATCGGGTCCCACGTCATCTCGGTGAGCTCGGTGTCCTTGCCCTTCGCCTTGCTCGGTGCCTTGTCCGTCGCTGTCATC
>DATBBI010000476.1:0-1563 GCA_036271115.1 Trebonia sp. | reverse complement strand
CTAATCCGAAGCGTACTCACGCGCCGTTCCCGGCGACAGAGCCCGCGACGAGGCTGCCACGGCAGCGGCGCCGCAGGTGCAGGCGAGGTGCGGCGACCACGTGCGCCGGTGCCATTGCCAGTCCGGCAGCACCACCTCGAGGGTGCCGTTCCGCGTGACATGTGGCGCGGCGCGGTCTATGAACGTGAGGGCCTGGGCGGCCGCCAGCGCTGCCGTCGCGGCGGCCAGCGTCGTGTCGCAGGCTTGCGGCGACGTGGCCGGGCCGTCCTGCCCGCCCGCCTGAGCGAGGATCAGCGGCCACGCGGAATCGCGCGCCGTCCTGGCCAGGTCGGCGCATCGCAGGCACGCCGAGCGGCCGGGCTCCACGAGCGGGCCGACAACGCCGATCGCCTCCTCGGCGCGGACCGCGAGGTGCGGGACGCGGCCGCGCATGAGCTCCGCGACGTCCACCGGGTCCGGGCGCCCGGCGAGCACCGCGAGGTCGGGAAGCCGTCTGGGGTCGTCTCCTGTCCGCGTCTCCCGCGCGACCCGGTGGATCGCGCGGTCGACCCCGGCCGCCCGCGCGGCCCCCACGTCCGCCGCCCCAAGGCCGGCAGGGGCGATCTCCGCTTCGCCCGCGATCCCGCTGTCCCGGCAAGTGACCCAGGCGACCCCTGAGGCGGCCAGCAAGGTGGCGACGCACGCGCCTATCCGGTCCGCGCCGTAGACGCGCACGAACGCCGCCCGGCGGCGCGCGATCACGGCCGCACCGCCGTCGCCGTGGCCATAGGCCAGCGCGGCGCAGGCCAGCTCGGGCGCCAGCCGCGCCCTGAGGTAGTCGGGCAGCGCCTGGTGCAGGTGGGCGGGGAAGTCGTCGAGTACGCCCGCCGAGGCGAGCAGGCCGAGCACCCGGTTCACTGCCGCGGGCGCGATGCCGTACTCCGCGGCGGTGCGCTCCACCTCGGCGGCGTCCCGCGACCCGTCGAGCAGCGACACGATCGCGGCGGCCTTGCCCAGCCCGGTCAGCGCCGCCGCCCGTCGCGGGTCGACGCCGATCTGGAGCGTGCGCCGGTCCCGCCAGAGTGGCCGCAGCCCGGCTTTCAGCGCTGGTCTCATGCCGTAAGCGTGGCATCACCCACCGACATTCGAGCCCGTTCTCGACCCGTTACAGCGGATAAATCTGAAATGCCGGATTTAACCCCCGGTGACGCGGACCGTCCCCCCGCGCACTTCTCATGATCACAGAAGAAAAGCCACGCTCTACGCGTGCAAAGTTTCCGTGATCATGAACCCGGCCGGGCCTGCACCCCGCACGTCCATGATCGCGAAGACTGGTGGTCGTCGCGCTGGCGACCAGGAACCTTCGTGATCATGAAGCAGGGGTCGGGTCAGGACCCGCCAGAGTCGTCCTGGCCGTCTTCCAGGGCGGGGGTGTCGTCCTCCGGGGCGGCGCCTTCCAGGTCGGAGATGTCCAGGTCGGTCGAGCCGCGGACGAAGGCGTCCGGGTCCTCCAGGTCCTCCGCCGTCGGCAGCAGGTCGGGGTGGGCCCACAGCGCGTCCCTGCCGTCCACGCCGCGCGCGTCG
>DATBBI010000475.1:0-1957 GCA_036271115.1 Trebonia sp. | reverse complement strand
CAGACGCTGCTCAAGCGGGCCGAGGACGACCGCGAGAACCTGATCATCATCCTGGCCGGCTACGAGAAGCAGACCGAGTCGTTCCTCGCGTCGAACCCGGGCCTGGCGTCCCGGTTCGCGACCAGGATCCGGTTCCCGACCTACACGCCCACGGAGATGCAGGCGCTCGCCAAGTCCCAGCTGCGTGCCAAGAACGAGACCCTGGCGGACGACGCGGGCCCCGTGCTGTGGCGGATGCTGGAGGACGTGAGCCGCCGCCGGATCACCGACGAGCTCGGGAACGGCCGGTTCGTCCGCACCCTGCTGGAGAAGGCGGGCCAGGCCAGGGACGTGCGGGTGATGGGCGCCGGCGGCGACCCGGCGGCCGAGGACCTGATCACGATCGGCGGCGCCGACCTGGAGAAGGCGTTCGCCGAGCTGACCTCGCGGCTGCGCGGCTACGAGGACACCCCGACGCTGGAGAGCGCGATCGCCGAGCTGGACGAGCTGGTGGGCCTGGAGCCCGTCAAGCAGCAGGTGCGCGCGATCGCCGCGCAGCTGCGGGTGGCGAAGCTGCGCGACCGGCAGGGGCTGACCAGCCAGCCGCCGGCCAGGCACTTCGTGTTCACGGGCCCGTCCGGGACCGGCAAGACGACGGTGGCCAGGATCCTCGGCCGCATCTTCGCGGCACTCGGGCTGCTGGTACGGCCGGAGGTCGTCGAGGCGCACCGCGCCGACCTGGTGGGCGAGCACCTGGGCTCCACCGCGATCAAGACGAACCGGCTGGTGGACTCCGCGCTCGGCGGGGTGCTGTTCATCGACGAGGCCTACTCGCTGCACAACGAGGGCTACTCCGGCGGCGACGCGTTCGGTGCGGAGGCGGTGCAGACGCTGCTCAAGCGGGCCGAGGACGACAGGGACCGGCTGGTGATCGTGCTCGCCGGCTACCCGGGTGACATGGACAGGTTCCTGCGCAGCAACCCCGGCCTGGCGTCCCGGTTCAGCACCCGGGTGGGCTTCCCGAGCTACTCGGCTCATGACCTGGCGCAGATCACTGTGCTGCTCGCCGAACAGGCCGGCGACGCCTTCGAACCGGACGCGGAGCGCAAGCTCGGCGAGATCTTCACCAGGGCGGCCGAGGCAGGCCGCATCGACGAGCTGGGCAACGGCCGGTTCGCCAGGTCGCTGTTCGAGCGCGCCTGCGCCTGCCGGGACGTGCGGGTGGTCCGCCTCGGCGAGGCCGCGACCGCGGCCGACCTGACGACGCTGACCGCCGACGACGTCTGCAGCGCCTACGACGAGCTAGCGATCCAGGGCTCGGCCTGACCCGTGCCCGCTGACCCCACCCCCGGAACCGGCCGGTGGGAGTTCTGGATCGACCGGGGCGGGACGTTCACCGACATCGTCGCCAGGCGCCCCGACGGCTCACTGGCCGCGCACAAGCTGCTATCGGTCAGCCCCGCGTACCGGGACGCCGCCGTTGCGGGGGTCCGCGAGCTGCTCGGCCTGACGCCCGGCGAGCCGGTGCCCGCCGACCGGATCGGCGCCGTCAGGCTCGGCACCACGGTGGCCACGAACGCGCTGCTCGAGCGCAAGGGCGAACGGTGCGTGCTGGTGATCACCGCGGGCTTCGGTGACGCGCTGCGGATCGGCTACCAGAACCGGCCGCGCATCTTCGACCGGCACATCGTGCTGCCAGGCCAGCTGTACGAGCGGGTCATCGAGGTACCGGAGCGGACCGGGGCCCGCGGCGAGCTGGTCCTGCCACTCGACGAGGCCGCCGCGGAACGCGGGCTGCGTGCCGCGTACGCGGACGGGTTCCGCGCCGCGGCCGTGCTCTGCGTGCACGGCTACCGGCACCCGGAGCACGAGTCGCGGCTCGGCGAGATCGCCCGCGAGATCGGCTTCACCCAGGTCAGCGAGTCGCACGCGACCAGCCCGCTGATGCGCCTTGTGTCCAGGGGCGACACCACCGTGG
>DATBBI010000474.1:0-5415 GCA_036271115.1 Trebonia sp. | reverse complement strand
ACCACGCCTTGCTGGTCAGCGGGTCGTCGTCGGTGCCCCGGCGGGGGCGGCCCTGGTTCCTCGCGTGGTGACCGGTGGCGTCCTGGCTCCACACGCCCTGGCCCTCGAGGGCGCCGCGGCTGTCCTGGCCGCGAGGGTCCTGGGGCCTGGCGCTGTGCCGGGGCGCGGGGTAACCGGTGGCGGTCACCCGGTCGATGCGCTCGGTGCGCTCCCCCCAGTCGGGGCGCTCGGGCGGACGGCTCGCGGCGCGCGCGCCGTTCGGCTGGAAGGTCGGCTGGGCCAGGCCCGCGGCCGGGCGGCGAGCGGCACCTGGCCGGTGACCCGCGCATCGCGGGCGAGCCGCGCGTGGCGAGCGAGCAGCGGACTGGATCCGGCCGCCTCGGGCCGCCGCCGGGGCTGAGCCCCGCTGCGTCCGCGGCGCTGTCCGGGCAGAACGGCTACCCGCCGGGGGGCGCGGCACCTGGCCGTCCAGCCCACGCGGGCGCGAACGGCGCGAACTCCGGCCCCATGGCCCGGTCGTCCTCCGGCCCCATGGCCCGGTCGTCCTCCGGCCCTATGGTCCGGTCGTCCTCCGGGCCGATGCCCAGGGCCGGCACCGGCCCGGCCCCTGTGCCCGCGGCGCCACAGATGTACTCGGCGCCCCCGGCACACGCGGCGCCCCCCGGCCGCCCCGCCGCGGGCCTGGCCCAGCCAACCTTCCAGCCGAACGGCGCGCGTGCTGCGAGCCGTCCGCCCGAGCGCCCCGACTGGGGCGAGCGCACCGAGCGCATTGACCGGGTGACCGCCACCGGCTACCCCGAGCCCCGGCACAGCGCCAGGCCCCAGGACCCTCGCGGCCAGGACAGCCGCGGCGCCCTCGAGGGCCAGGGCGTGTGGAGCCAGGACGCCACCGGTCGCGACGCGAGGAACCAGGGCCGCCCCCGCAGGGGCGCCGACGACGACCCGCTGACCAGCAAGGCGTGGTCGCGGTCGGCCCTCACCGACACCGACGGCCGCTCCTACCGGGTCGCGGCGCGCCGGGCGCAGGTCCCCGACGACCGCCGCGAGGCGGCGCTGGGCGAGCAGACCCAGACGTTCAGCATGCCGCAGTACCCGGCCGACCCGCAGGCGGGCACCGCCCGCAACCCCGGCCAGGGCGCTCAGCACTCCGGCCAGCACCCGTACGACCGTGGGAACGGCGCGTCCTACCCGTACCCGAACCAGCCCTACCCGTCCAGGCCCGCTGGCGACCAGGACGACGACAGGTACCGGACTCCGCGTCCGGCAGGCCAGGGCAACAACGGCCACGGCACGGGCGGATACGGCACCGGCGGCTACCCAGGCCGCCGCTAGCGCTCCGATCACTCCCCCGCGGCGGGCATCCTTGAGGGGTGCCCGAAGGTGATGTCGTCTGGAACACCGCCCGGCGCCTGCACGAGGCGCTGGCGGGGCGGCTGCTGACCCGCAGCGACTTCCGCGTGCCCAGGTACGCGACCGCTAACCTCACCGGTCACGCGGTGACAGAAGCCGTCTCCCAGGGCAAGCACCTGCTCATCCGCGTGGGGAACGGCCTGACGGTGCACACCCACCTCAAGATGGACGGCTCGTGGCGGATCCGCCCCGCCGCCGCGGGCCCGCCGCGGAAGAACGCCCACCAGGTGCGAGTCGTGCTGGCCAACGCGGAATGGCAGGCCGTCGGCTACCTGCTCGGCGTCACCGAGATCCTGCCGACCGCGCGGGAACATCAGGTGACCGGGCATCTCGGCCCCGACCTGCTCGGCGCGGGCTGGGACACGGCGCAGGCCGCGGAGGCGGCCCGCCGCCTCACCGCGGACGGCGGCCGGCCGATCGGCGAGGCGCTGCTCGACCAGCGCAACGTCGCCGGCCTCGGGACCGTCTACATGGCAGAGACGCTGTTCCTGCGGGGGGTCGATCCGTCGCGGCCGGCGGGCGACGTCGATGACCTGACCGCCCTCGTGGAGCTCGGGCACAGGCTGCTCGACGCCAACAAGGAGCGGCTGGGGCACGTGACGACCGGGGACGCCAGGCCCGGCCGGGAGAGCTGGGTGTACGGGCGCGCTGGCCGCCCGTGCCGGCGCTGCGGAACCTTGATCAGGAGGGCCGAGCAGGGGGCACCGGGACAAGAACGGCTCAGGTTCTGGTGCCCGAGCTGCCAGCGGTAGCGGCGGTCGTCACGTTCTCACCCGGTGCAGCGCATGTTCGACTGGCTCGGCGAGCATATTTACGCTTAACTTTTAATAATTGCGGATGCCGGACGGCCAATGCGGGGGGACAAATGACTAGCACGCATCCAGAGAAAGAAGACTGCCCTTGGGTGATCGCCGTCGTCGATCATCCGCAGCGCACCGACAGTCTCGCTTACACGCGAAGCCGCGCCTTGATGCAGCGCCTGGTCGGTACCACCAAAGACTGGGTACTGAGCGGCGACCAGTATCAAGACCATCACGGCGGGTCGGTCTGGGTAAAAGACGCGGCAGGCTGGCTCTGCCTGCAGCTGCCGCTCGGCATCGAATGGTCGGCTCAGTTCTGTGCCGATCCCGCCAAGGTGGACCTGCTGCGCCAGTACGCCGGGCGGGTGGTCGACGCCTTCCCGCAGACCTTGCCGGGCTATGAGTCCTTCGGATACCACGACGCGGCGGCCCTGCTGAGCACCCCGATTACCGATGCCAAAGGCGTCGCCGCGTGGACCGATTCCATCTTCAACGCCTCTTACCCGCTGCCGGCTGAGACGCATACCGGCAGGCTCCCTCAGGCAGCCGGATATCACCATTATCCAAAACCTATTGTCGACATCGACCATTTCCGCTTCGGCGATTTCAAGCTTTTCGTCACCGACAGCGCGGGCCTGCCTGCGGTGGTTGTCCCGGTAGGCCCGAGAGGCAGCGGCGACGGGCGGGTTCGCCTGCTGGCGGCTCACGTCGACTCCGCGTATTTCCGGAAGCTGGCAAGCCCGCCCGCGCCCGCCCCCGGCCCGGCCGGCGTCGCAGCGCACGCGGAGAGCGTGGCCCCAGCCCAGGCTGGTCAACCGGGCGACGGCGAGCAGCCGGACGTGCTCTCCGCTGACGACCCGCTGGCCCAGCAGGCCTTCGCCGCGCAGTAGCGTGGTAGACCGGCCCGCGGCTTCCGCCTGCTCGCACCCTCGAGCATGAAGGCGTGATTACTTTCTGGTGCCGATCCTGCCGGCCAGCGCGGCAAACGGTAGCCTCACCAGCATGCGCGATGAGACGATCGCAAGTTTCCTCACCCGGCTCGCGGCCCGCACCGCGGCGCCGGGCGGCGGCGCAACCGGCGCATTGCACGCCGCGCAGGCCGCCGCGCTGCTGGCGATGGTCGCCAGGTTCAGCGACGGTCCGCGAAGCGACGCGGATCTCGTCGGCCGGGTCCGCGCCGCGGCGGACGGTCTCGCTGACGAGGCGCTCGAGCTGGCCGAAGCCGACTCGGCCGCGTTCGAGAAGGTCATCGCCGCCTACGACCTGCCGAAGAGCACCGATGAGGAGAAGGCCGCCAGGTCCGCCGCCATCGCGGAGGCCCTCGGCGGCGCCGCCAGGCCGCAGGCTGACCTGATGGCCGCCGCGATGCGGCTGGCCGGCCTGGCCGAAGACCTGCTGCCGGCCGCCAACAGGAACCTCATCACGGACCTGGCGGCCGCCGCCGCGGCGATCGGCGCCGCCGCGATCACCGCGCAGGTGAACCTCGAGGCGAACCTGACCGGCGTCAAGGACGAGACCCTCGCCGACGAGCTGGCCGCGGTCGCCGCGCTCGGCGACGGCGTTGCCGACCGGGCGGGCCGCCTCGTGACCGCGGTCCGCGAGGAGATGTCGCAGTGACCGCGGCGTCGCTGACCGGCAGGGAGCTCGCCACCACCATAAGAGCCGCGGCCGCGGCCCGCGCCGCCGAGCTGACCGTGGCGGGCCGCCAGCCGCGGCTCGCCGTGGTCACCGCGACCGACGACGAGGCGAGCGCCGCGTACGTCCGGTCGATCGCCAACGCCGCGGGCAAGGAGGGCATCGCCTGCGACTTGCTGCGCACTACCACGGCAGCCGGGGTCTCCGCGACGCTCGCTCAGCTCGCCGACGATCCCGAAGTGCACGGCGTCATGCTGCAGACCCCGCTGCCGGACGGCGCGCTGCTCGCTGACCTGGCGCGAGCCATCCCCGCGGGCAAGGACGTGGACGGCGCCAGTCCGGAGTCGCTGGGCCGCGTGACCGCCGGGCTGCCCGCGTTCGCGCCGGCCACCGCGGAGGCCGTGCTCGCCCTGCTCGACTACTACCAGGTGGAGCTGCGCGGCAGGCACGCGGTGGTGGTGGGCCGTTCCGTGGTGGTGGGGAAGCCGGTCGCCCACCTGCTGCTCGACCGGCACGCGACCGTCACCATCAGCCATTCCCGCACCGCGGACCTGGCCGCGATCACCCGGCAGGCCGACGTGCTGGTGGTGGCCGCGGGCCGCGCCGGCCTGATCGGCCCTGAGCACGTCTCCCCCGGTGCCACGGTCATTGACGTCGGCACGAACGTCACCGACGCCGGCCAGCTGGCCGGCGACGTCGACCCGGCCGTCGCTGGCGTCGTCGCCGCGCTCAGCCCCGTTCCCGGCGGGATCGGCCCGGTCACCACCGCGCTGCTGCTGCGCCACGTGGTCGAGGCCGCCGCCGCGGTCGGCTGAGGGCCGGGGCGAAGAAACTGGTGGCGGCGGCCCGGGCTGATGGCGTTAGCCTCGTTAGCAATGAACGGTTACGCTCCCCGCCGGGCCGACGCGCACCTGCAGCGGCTGATGGCCGACCTGCGCCGGTTCCAGCAGGAGACGCAGGCGGCGCAGCGTGAGCTCGCCGAGGCGCGGCGTGAGCTCGCCGAGGCGCGGCGCCGGATCTGGGAGCTCGAGCAGCCGGCCAGCACGCGGATCGGCCAACTGCTCGAAGCCGCCAGGGAGCAGGTCGCCGGGATCGTCGCGGCCGCCGAAGCGCAAGCCGGCGAGATCAAGCAGGGCGCGCACGGGTACGCCTCCGGGGTCGGGGCCGCGGCGGAGGCCGAGGCCGCCGCGTCGCGCGCGCGGGTCGGCCAGGAGACCGACGAACTGCGCCAGGCCGCTAAGCGGGACACAGACGCGATGCGCGCGGCGGCCATGCAGAAGGCCGAGGAGCTGATCGCGCTGGCGCACCGCGAGGCGGCGAAGATGCGGGACGGGATCGACAGCGAGCTGGCGGGGCAGCGAGCGGCGGCGGAACGCGACGCGGCCGCGATGCGGGCGGCCACCGAACGTGAGCTGGCGCAGCTGAAGGCCGCCGCGCAGCGCGAGCACGACGAGATCGTGCAGACGGCCAGGCGCAAGGCCGAGGAGATCAGGGTCAGGGAGCAGCGCCTGCTCGAGGAGAGCGAGGCGCTGCGCAGCCAGTCGGAGGCGGACCTCGAGATCGAGCTCGC
>DATBBI010000473.1:0-9116 GCA_036271115.1 Trebonia sp. | reverse complement strand
GTTCTGGGCATAGTTCAGCCGGGCGCCGGGAAACCACTCGGCGCCGGGCATCTCGCTCCTGGCGAGCGACTGGGCCGGCGGCGTCTCGGTGACGATGTCGCCCCAGTCCCAGACCGCCTGCCAGAAGGCGCCGGTGTCGGTGACCGACCAGTCCCACAGCTCGGGATAGCCGGCGAAGTCCAGGTTCCTTGTTTGCTTCAGCCAGCCGATGAACGCGGTGATGTTGGCGTTCGCGACCCGCTCGGGCGACGGCGTCCAGAGCAGGTCGCCGGCCTTAACCGGGCCGGACAGCGGATCTATGTCGACTGCTGGCCTGCTCGCGGGCATGTCAGCAGAATGGGCGTCAGCGCTCACACCGCCGAGGTTCGCATAGCGGGCACGGCGTAGGCAATGGAGAAGCGGACGATTTCGGTATTCCCGGTCTTGGTTCCTCGCCCAACACTGCCTGCTCACGCGGTATCCGTGACAGTCGATACGGCGCTGGACGTGTACCATGCCATGGGTGCTGACCGATTCGCTGACCGCCATCGACGTGCACGTCCACATCGAGGCGGACGGGCATGGCCGCTATTCGCTGGACGACGAGCTGATGGCGGCGTCCGCCGCGTACTTCCGGGCCGATCACGACCGGACGCCGACGCTGCCGCAGATCGCGGACATGTACCGGTCGCTGTCGATGGCGGCCGTCGTGTTCACCGTGGACGCGGGCACGGCGACCGGGCACCCGGCGCTGTCGTCGGAGGAGATCGCGGATTCGGCGGCCGCCTACCCTGACGTGCTGATCCCGTTCGGTTCTGTGGACCCGCTGCGGGGCCCGCTCGCGGTGTCGCAGGCGCGGTCGCTCGTGCGCGACCACGGGGTGCGGGGGTTCAAGTTCCACCCGTCGCTGCAGGCGTTCTCGCCGGACGACCAGGCGTACTACCCGCTGTGGGCGGAGATCGAGTCGCTGGGCGTCCCCGCGCTGTTCCACACCGGGCAGACCGGGATCGGCGCCGGCCTGCCGGGTGGCCGCGGCATCAAGCTGCGGCTGTCGGACCCGATGCTGCTCGACGACGTGGCCGCGGACTTCCCTGCCCTAACGGTGATCCTCGCGCACCCGTCGGTGCCGTGGGCGGACGCGTCGATCTCCATGGCGACGCACAAGTCCAACGTCTACATCGACCTGTCGGGCTGGTCGCCGAAGTACTTCCCGCCCGCGCTGGTGCGCGCGGCCAACTCCTACCTGCAGGACAAGGTGCTGTTCGGCACCGACTTTCCGCTGCTCACCCCGGAGCGGTGGCTGCGCGATTTCGACACGCTCGACATGAAGCCCGACGTCCGCCCGAAGATCCTCAAAGACAACGCGATCCGCGTGCTCGGCTTGGGCTATTCCTGACCAGTCCCTCGCGCCGGGACAGGCGGGCGCTACTATCCGCACATGCTGCGCGGTGAGCTGACCGGGCTCCGGGCCCGCCTTCCCGGCGATGCAGAGATCCTGCACGCGGAACTGTACGAGGACGTCGAGACACGGGTGAGGGCCGACTCCCGGCCGTGGGTACCCATACCGACCGGCCCCGCGTCTCCGTTCTGGGCCGCCGCCGGGACGTCCCAGGACGGAGACGTCGCGGTCTTCTCCGTCGTCGAGCTGGCCACCGGCGGGCTGGCGGGTGACGCGCTGCTGTGGGACATCGACCCGCACAACAGGTCGGCGCACCTCGGGCTCTCGCTGCGGCCGGCGTGCCGCGGCCGCGGGCTCGGCACCGACGCGATCCTGGTGCTGTGCCGGTATGCGTTCGCCATCCGCGGGCTGCACCGGCTGCAGATGGAGACCCTCACCGACAACGAGGCGGTGATCCGCATCGCGCAGCGGGCCGGCTTCACGCGCGAGGGCGTCCTCAGGGGCTCCGACTGGGTGAACGGCGCTTTCGCGGATTCGGTCATCTTCGGCCGGCTGGACAGCGACCGCCCTGGCACATGATCATCCACAGCTACGGATGTTTATCCACACGGCATTACCGCGGGCCGGGCGCATTTGCGTGCCGTTCTCGGCACAGCTCATCCACCGTTGCCCACAGCCGTAGCCACAAGCCGCGCCGGCGTTTCGCACAGGTTTGTCCACAAGAAGGTGTGGACGACGGACATCGCGATCGAACCGTAATGCGATATCGCTTGCGAAAATTTGTTTTGTGTGCTATAGTGTTCGAAAGTGGCTATAACCTCGGCTGTCATGGATGATGGACTGCCGAGCTTCACCGCGATGACCGCAGCGGCCGCGCGTGCCGCGCATCTTATTGTCGACGGCGAGCCGGTGATATTCGCCGACACGCTCGCGTCGGCGCTGCTGGGGGAGCGGGCCGAGGAGCTGCTCAGCTACCACACGAGCCACGGAACGCACCCGGTGCTTGCGGGTGCCAGGGTGCAGGTGACCTGCCGCGGCAGGTATACCGAGGACGCGCTTGCCCGCGCCGCCGGCCGGGGCGTCACCCAGTACGTGGTCCTCGGCGCCGGCCTCGATTCGTTCGCCTACCGGAGCGGCGGCAGGGTCGGCGGCGGGGCCGGCGGACGCCAGGTCCGGGTGTTCGAGGTCGATCACCCGGCCACGCAGGACTGGAAGCGCCGCGCGCTCGCGCACGCCCGGGTCACCGTGCCGGACGGGGTCGCGTTCGTGCCGGCCGACCTGGCGGCGGACGCCCCGGCGGACCTCGCCGCGGACACACTGCCGGGCCTCCTCGCCGCGGCGGGCTTCGACGGATCCGCCCCGGCCCTGGTCGGCTGGCTCGGCGTCACCATGTACCTGACCCGGGACGCGATCGCCGCGACGCTGGCCGCGCTCGGCGGCGTGGCACCGGGCAGCGAGGTCATCGCCGACTACATGCTGCCCGCGAAGCTGCGCGACGACGCGGGCGCCGTCTACGGCAGCCTCGTCGCCCAGGCATCCGCCGAGCGAGGCGAGCCGTGGCTGTCGTGCCTCGCGCCGGAGGAGATGGCGGACCTGGCGCGGGCAGCGGGCTTCGCTGCCGTGCGCAACGTCCCGCAGCGCGACGCGATCCCGGCCGCGCTGTGGCAGCGCTCGGACGCGCTGTGCCCCGCGGACCTCGCGATGCTGCTGCACGGCACGGTCCCCCCGCGCGGATGAAGGCTAGCGCGGGTGAAGGGCTAACAGCACGTCGCGCTGGAGCTGCGGGAAGACCTTCGACACCTTGCCCAGCAGGTAGTCGCCGTAGGTGCCGGTGAAGGCGCGCAGGTCCTGGCCGTCCCAGCGCCGCTGGCCGTCGTCTCCGGTGGCGGCGCGGCCGGGCAGCGGCGGGACCTCGGCGGCGAACCCCGGGTCGAGGAAGAACGGGAACGACAGCCGCGGGCGGCCGCTGAGGTTGCGGACCCGGTGCGGCGTCGACCGGTACCAGCCGCCAGTCAGCCGGTCCAGCATGTCGCCGATGTTGCACACGAACGTGCCGGGCACCGGCGGGGCCTCGATCCAGCCCTCCGGCGCGGCGACCTGCAGGCCGCCGCTGTCGTCCTGGGCGAGCAGCGTCAGCAGCCCGTAGTCGGTGTGCTCGCCGACCCCCCAGCCGGCGGCCTCAGGCGGCGACGGCGGGTAGCTGAAGATCCGGAACAAGATGGTCGGATCCGCGGTGTACCCGTCGGCGAAGTACCCGGCGTCGAGGCCGAGGCTCAGCGCCACCCCCGTCAGCACCGACTGGCCGAGGCTGGTCAGCGCGTCCAGGTACGACAGCACGAGCTCCCGCAGCCGGGGAACCTGGCGCGGGAACAGGTTGCGGCCGTGCAGCGGCAGGCCGGCCAGCACCCGCGGGTCGTCGGCGGGCAGCTCGGTGCCGAAATAGAGCCCCTCCTTCAGGTCCGGCTGCCCGGAGGTGAGCTCGCCGCCGACCGGGAAATAACCCCGCCAGGCCCGGCCGCCCCGCGCCATGGCGATCTCCATCTTGTCCGCCACGGGCAGGGCGAAGAACTCGGCGCTGGCGGCGGCCAGCTCATCGAGCAGCTCCGCGGGCACGCCGTGGCCGGTCACGTAGAAGAAGCCGCGGTCCCGGCACGCCGCCTGGATCTGCTCGGCCACTATGCTTGCGGCCACTGTGCTCGTGACCACCGGGCCGGCGGCCGCCCCGCCAGCGACCACGGTGCCCGGGCCGCCACCCGCGAGCGGCGCCACGTCGACGACCGGCAGCGCCGGAGAACCTGTCATTCGCCCATCCTCCCCTAAGGCGCCCGTCACGAGGCGCCCACCTGGGAATGCCGCTGCGGCCCCAGCCGGACGCTGAGGTCATCGAGCAGCGCTTTCAGCAGGCCGGTGAGCGCGGCCTGGTCCGCGACGGACAGGTTTGACACAAGATCGGCCTCGCGGCCGAGTACCCGGTCCACCAGCCGCTCGACCAGGGCGTGCCCCGCGGGCAGGAGGGTGACGACGACCGCCCGTGACGAGCGTTCCTCGGCCGGCGTCCGCGTGACGAGGCCGGACCGCTCGGCGCGGGCGACGCGCTGCGAGATCGCCCCGGCCGTGACCCGGGTCTGCTCGGTCAGCTGGCGCGTCGTCAGCTGGTAGGGCGGCCCGGCCCGGCGCAGCACGCTGAGCAGGTCGAGGGTCGCGGCGTCGGCGCCCGCGTCGGCGAGAACCCGGCGGCGGTCCTCGCCGAGCAGCCGCGCCAGCCGCCAGATCCTGGTCACGATGCCGATGCCCTCCACCGGCGTCCCCGGCCGCTCGCGCAGCCACGCGAGAGCCGTGGCGTCGACCGGGTCCGTCTCGTCCCACCCCATCGCCCCTCCGATTGTTTAGGCCTAAACGTCACGTTAGCCTGACACGGGCGACATCCGGAGGTGGCATGAACCGCACAGTGATCGTGACCGGGGGAAGCAGGGGAATCGGCTACTCGGTGGCCGCCGGCTTCGCGGCGGCCGGCGACCGCGTGCTGATCACCGGCCGGCACCGGGAGCAGGTTGAGGCGGCCGCCGCCGCGCTGGGTCCCGGCGTCACGGCCGCCGTGTGCGACGCCGGCGACCCCGCGGAGGTCGAAGCGCTCCAGCCGGCCCTCCCGGCGAGCGTCGACGTCCTGGTCAACAACGCCGGCGGCAACACCGACTTCGACCGGCCCGAGGCCCGCGGCCTCAAGGAGCTGGCCGCCAGCTGGCGGGAGAACCTGGACGCCAACCTGCTGTCGGCGGTGCTGATGACCGCCGCGGTGGACCCGCGCCTCGCTCCCGGCGGCGCCGTCATCAGCATCGGCTCCATCGCCGCCGACAAGGGAGCGGGTGCGTACGGGGCCGCCAAGGCCGGGCTCGCGTCGTGGAACGCCGGGCTCGCCGCTGAGCTCGGCCCGCGCGATCTGACGGCCAACGTGATCGCGCCTGGCTACATCGAGTTCTTCCGCGGCCGGCTGACCGACCGGCGCCGTGACAACCTGATCACCGCAACCGCCAACGGCAGGCCTGGTACCCCGGAGGACATCGCGGGGACGGTGCTCTTCCTCGCGTCGCCGGCCGCCAGGCACATCACCGGGCAGGTGATCGCCGTCAACGGCGGCGCCAGGACGACGCGCTAGAAACCCGGTGACGCGCTAGAAGCTAGCTGACGAGGCGGCTGGCGAACTGGCGCGATCCGCTGAGCGAAATGGTGAACCAGACGGTCTTGCCTAGGTCCCCGGTGGCGGGGATGACGCCCCAGGACTGGGCGAGCATGTCGGTCAGCCATAGGCCATAGCCGCCTTCTGGCCCGGGGTCGCGCAGCACCGGATCGCCGGGCCCGTCGTCGCTGACCTCGATCCTGGCGATCCCGTCCGCGACGGAGATCCACAGCCGTGCCGCGGACTTGGCGTGGACGAGGGCGTTCGTCACGAGCTCGCTGGCCATCAGCTCACCCGCCTGCTGACACCAGGCGCTGGCGCCCATGTCGGCCAGGAAACCGCGAGTGAACTGCCGGGCCGCGGCGGGAGCGTGCCGGCTGGCGCCGAGCTGCCGTCCCGTGATCCGGACTCCGGTCGCGTGATCCAGACCCGCGCTCATCATCGCCTCCCTGATCGGTGTTTCTCGTCCGGCCATCGCCGTACGGCGAGCTACCCGGTGCCCGCCGGACCAAACGGGCCCGGGCTATTACGGACCGGTGACCTGACCGGGAGACGCGCTAGCGGAGGTGCGGCAGCAGGTCCGTGATCGAATCGAGGATCAGCGGCGACCCAGGCAGGCCCGTCTGCGACGGCACGGCCTCGAGCTCGGCCCGCGTCGACTCGCCGGTCAGCACGCCGGCCACGATCCCCGCGCCGGCCCGCAGGCCGGACTCGACGTCGCTTGTCGTGTCGCCGACGACCGCCAGCTCGTGCACCGAGCCGCCGCCGAGCCGCAGCAGCGCGGTGAGCGGCATATCCGGCCACGGCCGGCCGCGGCCGGCGTCGGCGGGGGACAGCACCCGGTCGACCAGCGACGCCCAGCCGAGCTCGGCGATGATCGCGTCACGCGTCGCGGGGGAGAAGCCGGTGCTCAGGCACACCTTGATCCCGGCGGACCGGCACTGCGCGAACAGCGCTTCCGCCCCGGGTATCGCGGCCACCTCACCGCCGCCGACCGCCGCCGCGTAGCGCGCCTCGAACGCCGCGTTCGCCGCCTGCGCGGCGCCCTCGGAGCCCAGGATGTGCCGGAACACCTCGATCTTCGACTGGCCCATCGTCGCCCTGACGTACTTCATCGCCGTGCCGAACTCGGCGGCGGGCAGGTTGAAGCTGGTGATCGCGTCGGTGAACGCGGCCATCACGATGCCGTCGTCCCTGACGGTGGTGCCCGCCATGTCCAGGCAGGCGACGGAAATACGGTGCTGGCTCATGGCAGGAACGTCTCCTCGGCGATCGCGGGCGAACAGGTCATGCCGCGCCCGCCCGGGCCGGTGACGAGCACCACGCCGGGCGCGACCACGGATCGGTGGTAGAGGCCGGACGTGCCGGTCACCTCGCTGTAGACGCCGGCCCACCGGCGCAGCACCCGGGGCAGCGGACGGCCGAGCAGCGCCTCGGCGCGGGCCCGCAGGTGGTCGTAGGGTTCTTCGGCCACGTCGAAGGCGAACGGCTCGTCGTAGGAGTGCGTGTCCCCGATGGTGAGGCCGCCGTCGGCGCGCTGCACGAGCAGCAGCTGCGCCCGGCTCGCCGCGGCCACCGGGGTCTGCGGCCCGAGCAGGGCGAGCGACGGCAGGTCGTAGGCCGGGTAGTACCGCAGCGAGTCGCCGTCCGCGACCGACGTGGTGAGCGCCTCGGGGAACGGCGCGGTCTGCATCATCTGCAGCCGCACCCGCCGCAGGTGGTGCGGTGTGGCCGCCAGGTGCGGCCCGGCCACGCCGGTGAAGTTCGCGCCGGTGCACAGCACCACGAGGTCGCCGCGGTACCAGCGGCCGCGCTGGTCCCGCACGCCGTACGCGTCGACCTCGACGGCCTCCCGGCCGGGCAGCCACTCATACCCCGGCCCCGCGAGCCCCGTGTTGGCAAGCATTGACCGCAGCGCGGGGAGCGTGACCCGCGGCTCCACGATCGCGTCGGCCCCGCAGTACAGGCCGCCGAGGAACTCGCCCCGCAGTGCCGGGTTCACCGCGCGCACGCCGTCGGAGTCGAGCAGCTCGAAGTCGCGCTGCTTGGCGTCGGGAAGCTCCGCCGCCTCGCCGAGCACCCGCAGCTCCGCCTCGCGGGTCGCGAGCGTCAGCGACCCGGCGGGCCGGAACCCGGTACCCGGGGCGGACGCGGCGATCTCCTCCCACAGCTCCCGCGCGCGCAGCGCCAGCGCGAGCTCGGGACCCGCGCGCCGGCCGCTCACCCAGACGAGGCCGAAGTTCCGCACGCTCGCCCCGCGCGCCTCCGGCTCCCGCTCCAGGTGCGCCACGGAGAACCCGCGGCGCCGTGCCATGACGGCGTGCATCGTGCCGAGCACGCCGCCCCCGACGATCACCACTCGCTGCTCAGTCACAGACGACCAGTATAACTTGTATAGCCAACTTTAGGCTATGACGGGGCGGCAGACGTCCGGGACAGTGCGTTGACAGCGACGGAGTTGCGGATGCTGAACGCGGTCAGCGAGCCCACGTACCGGTCGTCGGACCATTCCACCGGCTGCCCGGAACGGTCCGTCGTGAAGCGCCGCTCGCGCAACAGCGGCACCCCGGCCCGCACGCCGAGCAGCCGGGCATCCTCGGCGGACGCGGGCACCGCGTCGATCACATGCTCGGCGTCGGTGAACACCACGCCGAGCGCCTCGAGCCGCTCGGTGATCGAGTCGACGGCCAGGTCCATCTCGGCGACGAGCGTGCCCACGTGGTCGGGATAGGCGGCGCGCTCCACCATCACGGGACGTCCCGACAGCAGCCGCACCCGGATCAGGGACCAGACGTGCGAGCCGGGCGCCAGCGCGAGCCGTTCAGCCTCGGCCTCGGCGGCGGAGCGCCGCTCGAGGGACACCACGCGACCGCTTGGCACCTCGCCGATGGCCCGTGCCCAGCGGGAGAACGACAGCAGCTCGCCGAAGCTCTGCACCCGCGGACCGCCCATCACCACCCGGCGGGCGCCGCGGCGGGAGGCGATCACGCCGTCCGCGCGCAGCGCGGCGAACGCCTGCCTTATCGTGCCACGAGACACCGAATACCGCTCGGCGAGCTCGCTTTCCGAAGGGAGCTTGGTGTTCGCCGGGTAAGTGCCTGCCGCTATGGCCGCCTTGATATCTTCGGCCACCTTCCGGTACAGCGAGGACCCGGTCATGCACACAAAGAGTACTTGGCCTAATGCCATACTTGCTGCCAGGCCCGCGTTCCGCGGCTATCGTTAGCGCGAAGTAAAGCCCGCGTCCCCGCGGGGGCCGGAGGTCAGGATGACCAGCGACGAGAACGGCAACCGGTACACGGTTGCCGACATCGACATCACCAGGCCGAACGTCGCGCGCGTTTACGACTGTTTTCTCGACGGGAAAGACAATTTCGCCGCGGACCGCGAGTTCGTGCGGCAGGCCCTCGAGATCGCGCCGAAGGCGGGGATGTCCGCGAAAAACAACCGCGCGTTCCTGAGCCGGGTGGTCCGTCACCTCGTCGCCGATGTCGGCCTCACGCAGCTGCTCGATATCGGCTCGGGGCTGCCCACCCAGGGCAACGTGAGCGAGATCGCGCACGC
>DATBBI010000472.1:0-16252 GCA_036271115.1 Trebonia sp. | reverse complement strand
CGCGCCGTCCGCCGAGCGCGAGCGGTTCAAGGCCGCGGTGGCGGCGGTGGGCGAGCCGGTGCGGAGCACGCTGTCGCCGGCGGCGGCCCGCGAGCTGCTGGCCGTCGCCGGCTGGCAGGTGCCCGAGGAGGGCCGCGACCGGCTGAGGTTCGCCGGCCTGCTGCTGGCCCGCGCCGCCTCGTCCCCTCATCCAGAACGGGCGCGGCCGCCTCACCGCCCTTCCTCCTCCGCCCCGGCGGTTTCTTCGCCTTCCCCGGTGACGGGGCGGCTCCCGCTGTCCGCGCTTTTGTCCCAGGCGCTGGTCGCCTTCACGATCGAAGCCGACAACGAGGCCGAGCACCGCCTCCCGCACACCACCCAGGACCATGCCAGGTCGCCGGGCGCGCCGTGGCTGACCTCGCTGGTGATGTGGGCGAACTGCCTGCGGCACATCCCTGACGAGGGGATTACCGTGACGGGCATGCGCGCGGCGGCGCGAACCGGCACGAACCTGGACGGCATGCGCCGCTGGGGTTACGTCACCTACACGCCCGACCCTGGGCGCGGCAAGCGCCCCCGCCCGGACGCGATCGTGCGCCTGACTGCCGGCGGCCGCCGGGCGCGCGACGTGTGGGACGTCGTGCCCGCCGAGATCGAGCGGCGCTGGCGGGACCGCTTCGGCGCGGCCGCGGTGGACGGCCTGCGCGCCGCCCTCGCCGCCGTGGTCGCGGAACTCGACCCGCGGCTGCCGGACTGCCTGCCGATCCTGCGCCCCGGCCTGTTCTCGCGGCCGGATCTCCCGGACGCCGCGGACACCTCTGACCCCGTGGTACTGCCGCTGTGGGCGCTGCTGTCGCGGACGCTGCTCGCGTTCGCGGCCGAGTGGGAGGACGACTCCGGCAGGTCGCTGGCGATCAGCGCCAACCTGCTGCGCGTCCTGACCGACGACGGCGTCCGCAGCCGCGACGTGCCCGCCCTCGCGGGCATCTCCAAGGCGGCCGTGGCGTTCACGATAGGCCCGGCCACGAAGCAGGGCCTGGTCGCGGAGCAGCCCGACCCGGCGGGCAGCCGCTGGAAGATCACCAGGCTGACCTCGCCGGGCGCGCGCGCCCAGCGGGCCTACGCCGACCTCACCGCGGCGGCCGAAGACCGCTGGCGGTCTCGTTTCGGCGCCGGGCGGGTCGCCGCGCTGCGCGACGCCCTGGAGCCGCTGGCCGTCGGCGACCCGCCGCCGCTGTTCGGCGGGCTGAGCCCGTACGGGGACGGCTGGCGCGCCCAGGTCAAGCCCCCGGCCGTGCTGCCGCACTACCCGATGGTGCTGCACAGAGGCGGCTACCCCGACGGCGCCTAGGCTTACTCGATCGGCTGCCTGGCGATCGCTGGCGGCTCACGCCCGGCAAGCAGCCAGCCGCCTATCGCGGCCAGCAGCGGCAGCCCGATCAGCAGGATCACGATGTCCGTCAGTGGCACGCCGCCCGCGGTGGCGGTCAGGCCGCTGTGCGTCCAGGCCATCCCGGCGATCACCGCGCCGGCCATGCCGAGGATGGCGCCGAGCAGGCCGAGCGCGGCGGCGGTCGCGGCGGTGATCGCCCGCCGGGTCGCGCCGCTGGCGCCGGTCGCGGTCAGCGTGCGCATGGCCGGCGCGGTCTCGCTGCGGATCAGGCCGACGGACATGGCCAGCACGCTGAGCGCGATCACGATGCCCGCCGCGATGGCCCGGTCGGTGAAGTCGCTGAGGCTCGGGTAATAGGTGGCGATCTCGACCGTCACCTCGTAGGGGCGCCCCAGCTGCCGGGCGGCGTTGAGCTGCGCGGCGGTGAGCGGGGCAGGGGCCTGGATGAGCCACCCGGACAGCTCAGGCTGCATGTGGTACGTGCGCACCGCGTACTCGGTGATCACCGTGTTCGGCGCGTCTGTGCCACCGGGCAGGGCGCTGACCGTCTGGATCGGCGGGCTGGCCACGCAGTCATTGCCCGGCGTGCAGGACGGACCGCCGTCGCTGCCGGGAGTGGCGGGGTTGGACGCGTCGCTGACCGGGCCGCCACGCCAGAGCATCTCCATGTGCGGCAGGCCGGCCAGCCCCGGCCGCATGGTGAGGAAGTCGGTGCCTGGAGCGATCTGGCTGGCCTTGATCCCGTACGCGGCCAGCAGTTGCGGGGTGGCCACGTACACGTTGCCGCTGAAGTTCTGCGGACCGTGTCGCGGCGTACCTGTCTGGTACAGGCTGCCCACGCCTTCCAGGGGTACGACGGACGCGTGCAGGCTGGCGGCGAGGCTGTTCACCCGCCCGTTCAGGCTGGCGAGCTGAGCGCCGCTGAGCGGCTCGGACTGCCCGATGCCCGGGGTGGCATTGGTGGGGACGACCAGCTGGCTGCTGGACAGGTTCGGGCCGATCCAGTTGAGCGGGTTGTCGAACTTGATGCTGGCGACGACGCAGATCCCCATGGCCAGGAACACGGCGAACGTGGTTGCCGCCAGCGCGGCGCCGGACCGGGCCCGGTAGCGGACCAGGTCGCGCAGCGCGATACGGATCGCGACCGGCAGCCGCTGGCCCGCTCCGGCGGCCAGCACGCCGATGGCCAACGGGGCGAGCAGGCAGGCCCCGGTGACGGTGGCGACCAGGCCGCCCAGCAGGAGCAGCGCGTGCCCGTTGGCCCCGCCGCCGCCGCTGTGCGGCCCGTTGTCGCCGCCCACGGCGTTCAGGCCGCCGCTCAACGCCAGGCAGGCGAGGCCGGCCGCGAACACGATGAGGCCGGCCAGGGCGGAACGGTGCGGCGCCTTCGGCGGCACGGGTCGGCCGGACAGCGCGGTCACAACCGGCACCGCGGCCATCGCCTTCGCCGGGCGGCGGGACGCCAGCGCGGACGTCGCGATCGCGAGCGCGATCCCGATGGCGAACGCCCACCACGGCAGGTGCGCCGCGTCGACCACGTGGCCGGTGTCCTGCTGCAGCGTCGGCGCGTACGCGAACCAGGCGGCAAGGCCACCTGCCGTCCCGGCCAGCGCGGCCGTCGCGCCGACGGCCAGGCCGTTCGCGACCATGACCAGGCGGAGGTTGCGTTCGGTCGCGCCGATCGCGCTGAGCATGCCTAGGGCACGCAGCCGGCGCTGGGCCAGCACGGAGAAACTGGCTACCGACAGCAGGCCGATGAACGCCAGCCCGAGCACCTCCACCAGGAGGATGGGCACCGCCGGCGAGAGGCCGCCCGTGATGCCATTGGGAAACGTCACGGTCGCCGCCGGGACGCCGGGCAGCGTCCCGCCCGCGCCGGCCGCCTGTGCCGCGGCCGGGCCGAGCAGCATGGTGACCTGGCTAGGGTGCGTGATCTGGCCAGGGGCGGCGAGCGCGAACTGGTCGGCCAGGTTGCTCGGGTTCGCCGCGATGCCGGTCACCCGCCAGGTGACGCGCCCCGCCGGCTGCCAGGTACCGCCCACGTGCGCGCCGTACTGGGCCGCGACTCCGCTGGTCAGCGCGACCTGGCCCGGGCCGGCCGGGTAGGCGCCGCTGACCAGGCCGAGCAGCGGGGCGTTGTAGTGCCCGTGCGGGCTCTCGGCGAGAAGCTGCAGCGGCTGGGCGGATCCGGCCGTGATGTTCTGGCTCTCGATGAGATCGGCCGGACCCCAGCGGCCCTGGATGGCCGCGATGTCGGCGGCCAGCCGCGGGTCAGCGCCCGGCAGCGTTGCTGACGCGGCAGCGGTGCCGAGCGTCGCGTACGTCGCGTTCGGGAGCTGCGAGTTCGTGACCACGGCGGTGCCCCAGACCGCCGCCGCGACCGCCACGGAGAGCAGGCCGAGCACGAGCAGCTGCTGGCGCCACTCGCGGCGGAAGAGCCGCCAGCCCCAGCGGATCACCGCCCGGCGGGCGACGATGCCGCCCGCGTCCCCGTCCAGGTCGGGCGGTTCGCGCAGCGCGATGCTCACCGGATTTCCCCGGGCATCAGGAGGGATTCCGGGCCGGCCGGCCGGGTGGTCTGCCCGGTCAGCCGCCCGTCGCGCAGCAGCACTATCCGGTCAGCCCAGGCGGCCAGCTGCGCGTCGTGGGTCACCACCACCGCGGCCATGCCCCGCTGGCATGCTTCATGCAGCAGCCGCATCACCTCACCCGCGTTCACCGAGTCCAGCGCGCCGGACGGCTCGTCGGCCAGCAGCAGCCGGCGGTCTCCCACCACAGCGCGGGCGATCGCCACCCGCTGCCGCTCGCCGCCGGACAGCTGATCGGGGAACCAGCCGGCCCGCCCGGCCACGTCGAGCGCTTCCAGCGCGGCGAGCCCGGCCTTACGCGCTTTCGGCACCGGGACGCCGTCCAGTTCCAGCGGCAAGGCGGCGTTCTCGGCGGCGGTCAGGCCCGGCAGCAGGTTGAAATCCTGGAACACGTACCCGATCACCCGGCGCCGCAGCCGGGCCTTGCGCGCCCGCGGCATCCCCGCCAGCGCCATGCCGCAGACCAGCACTTCCCCGCTAGTGGGGTTCTCCAGGCTCCCGGCGATGGTCAGCAGCGTGGACTTGCCCGACCCGCTCGGTCCCATCACCGCCACCATCTCGCCGGCCCGCACCGACAGGTCGACCCCGGCAAGCGCCTGCACGGCGCGATGCTCCTGCCCGTAGGTCTTCGACACGTCGCGCAGCTCCAGCACGCTCGTGCCCTGTCCTGGCCGGCTCACCGCCTGGCCCCCAGCCGGCGAAGCTGCGGAGCGGGAGCCGGGGCGGCGGCGGGCCGGGGCGGCTCGGCGGCGGCTCGCGCCAGGCGCACATCCGCGGCGTCCAGCCAGCGGATCACCGCGTCGAGCCGGAACAGCTCGGAATCGACCACCAGCGCCAGGCTCAGGTCATCGCGGGCCTCGCCCTCCTTCAGCCGCGTCCACTGCTGCATCAGCTCGAGCAGGTAGATGCGGTGCGCCAGGATCACCTCATGCGCGTCGGTTCCCGGCACCCGCGCCGCCACCAGCACCTTCATCACCAGCTCGTCGCGCGGCGGGGAGGTCAGGTCCGGCGGCGTGCGCAGCCAGGCGGCCAGCGCCTCCTGGCCGTCGGCCGTGATCCGGTACCGCTTCTGCGGCCCGTCCTGTCCGGCCTCGTCGGATTCGGCCAGCCCGTCGCGTTCCAGCCGGCTCAGCGTCTTGTACACCTGGCCGACGTTCAGCGGCCACACCTCGCCGGTCCCGGCCTCGAACTCCTCGCGCAGCTGCAGCCCGTATTTCGGCCCATCGGACAGCAGCGCCAGCAGCGCGTGCGGGACGCTCACGACTTCACCATGCCTGACATCATGTCCGGAATAATACCCGGCATACTCATAACGAGGCAACGCGATTTCACGCAGCCGGAACGCTGGCGCGCCCGTAGCCGCCGCCGGGCACGGGTCTTTAGGCGGTGATGCGGGCGGCCTCGGCGATCATCAAGGCGGACAGCTGGCCCGCGGCAACGGCGGGGCCCGGCGAGGCCGGGCGGCAGCGCCCTCCGGCCGGGTCGTATTCGGTGCCGATCACGCCGGCGTGGTCGGTCGGCTGCTCCTCGAACCGCACCGGCCAGCCCTTCTCCGCGAGCAGCGCGGCGAACTCGCGCGACGCCTCGACCGGAACGACCGTGTCCTGCGTGCCGTGCAGGAGCCAGAACGGCACCGGCGCCGCGCCGGTGGCCGCCAGGTCCGCGATGGGCGAGCCGCCGGTCGTGGGGGCGGCCCGGGTATACGCCGCGCCGAGGCAGACCGCGCCGAGCGGCCGCCAGCCGCCCACCGCCTCCGGCCGCACTGCGACCGCGGCCGCGGCGCGGCCGCCCCGGGACCAGCCCGCCAGCACGATCGCGTCCTCGCCGATGCCGCCGAGCGCGGCGGCATGCTCCCGCGTGAAGGCCAGCGAGGCGAGCAGGTGGGCGCCGCCGCCGTCGGGCGCGTCGGACCGCCAGTCGGGCACCACCACGGTCAGGCCGTAACCGGCCGCGGCGGTGGCGAGGGTGGCGAGCACGTCCCGTTCGTCCGGGCCGACCCCATGCCACAGCAGCACGGTCGGCAGGGGTCCTGGGCTTGAGTCCGGCCGGTAGATGTCGAGCAGCTTGCCGGGGCCGTACGGCACTCCGAGCTCGACACTGACCGTCGCGTCGGTAGGCACATCCCGCACCGTACGCCCGCCACTAGCGGCGCGCCAAACCGTGTGGCACCGTTAGTTGTCGTGAGCGAACTAAAGAGCGAGGCCGACCCGGCCGAGATCGGCATCGACCCAGACCGGCTGCACCGCGTCGACGAGCAGCTCGCCAGGTACGTGGACGACGGCCGCCTGCCGGGCTGGCTGGTGACGGTGAGCAGGTACGGCCGGCTGGCGCACGTGTCGTGCTACGGCTCGCGGGACAGGGAGAACGGCCTGCCGGCCGAGCCGGACACGCTGTGGCGGATCTACTCGATGACCAAGCCGGTCACGTCGGTGGCGGCGATGATGCTGTACGAGGAAGGCGCGTTCCAGCTCACCGACCCGGTCAGCCGGTTCATCCCGTCGTTCGCCGGCGCCCGCGTCTTCACCGGCGGCTCGGACCAGCGGCCGGTGACGGTCCCGGCCACCGAGCCGGTGCGGATCTGGCACCTGCTGACGCACACCGCCGGCCTCACCTACGGGTTCCACAGGAACCACCCCTGCGACGCCCTGTACCGGGCCGCGGGCTTCGACATCGGCCTCAAGCCCGTCACACTCGCGGAGGCGTGCGACGCCTGGGCGCGTCTCCCGCTGCTCTTCCAGCCCGGCACCGAATGGAACTACTCCGTCGCGACCGACGTCCTCGGCCGCGTCGTCGAGGTGGCCTCGGGCCAGCCGCTCGACGAGTTCTTCGCGCAGCGGATCTTCGGCCCGCTCGGCATGACCGACACTGGCTTCTACGCGGCCGCCGATGACCTGCCCAGGCTGGCGGCCCTGTACGGCCTGGGCCCGGAGCGCAAGGCGGTCCGGCTCGACGCGCTCGGCGAGGACGCGCGCAAGCCGCCGGTGATGCTCAGCGGCGGCGGCGGCCTGGTCTCCACGGCGGCCGACTACCACCGGTTCACCCAGATGCTCCTGCACCGCCAGGACAGCCCCGCCGGCCTGCTCGACGGCGTGCGCCTGCTCAGCCCCCGCGCGGTCGCCTACATGGGCCGTAACCACCTGCCCGGCGGGCTGGACCTGGAGCAGTTCGGCAGGCCGCTGAACGCGGAAACGCCGTTCCGCGGCGTCGGCTTCGGCCTCGGCTTCGCCGTCGTGCTCGACCCGGTTCCCGGCAAGGTCGTCTGCTCCCCGGGCGAGCTGTCCTGGGGCGGCATGGCCAGCACCGCGTTCTGGATCGACCCGGCCGAGGAACTGACGGTGTCGTTCTTCACCCAGCTGGTCCCGTCCAGCGCTCACCCGATCCGCGCCCAGCTCCGCCAGCTCATCTACCAGTCCCTGCTCTGACCGTTTCGCGCCAGAAAGTTTCGCGCCAGAAACCCGTTGGACGGCACCGGGCGCCCGCTGACATCGTTGGATGCCATGCGCCAGGAGGACATCTGGGATCAGGAGGCAGCCCAGGCATACGACACGCCGGGCACCGGCATGTTCGCGCCGGACGTGCTGGGGCCGGCCGTTGACCGGCTCGCCGAGCTGGCCGGTGACGGCCGCGCGCTGGAGTTCGCCATCGGCACCGGCCGCGTCGCCATCCCGCTTGCCCAGCGCGGCGTGCCGGTCACCGGCATCGAGCTGTCCCGCCCGATGATCGAGCAGCTGCGCACCAAGGCCGCCGAGACGGCCATCCCGGTGATCGCCGGCGACATGGCTACCGCCCGGGCCCCCGGCGCCTACACGCTGGTCTACCTCGTGTTCAACACGATCTCCAACCTGCTGACCCAGGACGAGCAGGTGACCTGCTTCCGCAACGCGGCCCGGCACCTGACGCGAGGCGGCCGGTTCGTCATCGAGCTGTGGGTACCGGAGCTGCGCAAGCTGCCGCCGGGACAGCAGGCCATCGTCTTCAGCTCGGAGCCCGGCTACATCGCCCTGGATACCTATGACGTGCTGCGCCAGCACGTCGTCTCGCACCACTTCAGGTTCGGCGACGGGAAGCAGGCACGGCTGTTCCGCAGCCAGCACCGTTACATCTGGCCATCGGAACTCGACCTGATGGCCCAGCTCGCCGGGTTTGATCTGGAAGCACGCCACGCCGACTGGGCCGGGGCAGAGTTCACCGCCGAATCCGCATCCCACGTCTCGGTCTACCGCCTGAAAACCGCCTAAGTGTGCAATTCCGGGGCATATTCCCTCGAAATAACACAACTACAGCGTCTCAGGGAGCGCGGGGCCCGCCATCCGTGGCATCGGTTAGCGCATACTGGTAGGCATGGCAGACGACTGGGGGGAAGACGCGACCCGCCGGGCGAAAGCCGCGCTGATCAACACCCGGGTGCCGAACGCGGCACGCGTGATCGATTTCCTGTACGGCGGCCACAACAACTTCGAGGCCGACCGCAAGGCCGCGCGGATCCTGGGCGCGACCGCACCGGGGATAGCGGCCATCCCGCCCGCCGTGCGCGGGTTCCAGCAGCGCGCGCTCCGCTTCCTGGTCGTCGAGGCGGGAATCAGGCAGATCCTCGACATCGGCATGGGGCTGCCTCTCGTGGGCGCCACCCACGAGGTCGCGCAATCACTCGTGCCTGAGTGCCGCATCGCGTACGTGGACAACGACCCGATGGTGCTGGCGCACGCCCGCGCGATGATGACGTCCGCGCCCGGCGGCGCGATCGGCTTTGTCGACGCGGACGTCCGCGATGCTGACGCGATCGTGGCGGGCGCGGGCGCGACCCTGGACTTCAGCCTGCCGATCGCGGTCCTGCTGCTGTTCACGCTCTCCTACGTCGAGGACGCCGCGGAGGCGGCCGCGGTGGTGCCAGCGCTGATGGCGGCGGTGCCGTCCGGCAGCTACGCCGCGGGCTACCACGTGGCGAGCGATCTGGACCCGGCGCTGGAAGAGGCGGCCAGGCAGTGGAACAAGATGATGCCCGCGCAGCCCATCACGCTCCGCTCCCGCGCCGAGGTCGCCGCCCTCGTGGCCGGCCTCGAGCCGGTCCCGCCCGGCCTGGTTCCCATCACCGAATGGCGGCCCGACCCCGGCGCCCCCGCCGACAGCAGCCCCGGGCACACCGTTCCTGTCCACGGCGTCGTGGCCCGCAAGCCTTAGCCCCGACTCGGGTCAGGGAGTTCCCGGCTGCGGCAGCCACCCGCCTGAGCCGGTGCCGGAGCTGCCGGAGCCGACCAGGTACCGGTCGGCCAGGTGGTTCAGCACCCGGCGCGCCTGCCGGAACCGCTCCGCGACCTCGCCCACGACGTCCAGCCGCGCGGTGCGCACCGGGGCGGTCGCCAGCGCGGCCCGGTACCAGCGCGCGCCGAGATACTCCAGCAGGTCGAGCGCGGGCGCGACGGCCAGCCCGTCCCGGTCGCCGGCCGGGACCCGCGCGGAGCGCAGCAGCCGCGACACGTCCACCGGCCCGAAGGCGTGCATCGCCGAATAGTCAGGGAACACTCCGGCAAGGAACAGCGACACGTCGCCCAGCCTGCGGTAGATGCCGGGCCGCGACTCTTCAGGCGCCACCTCGATCAGCCCGGCCAGCTTCACCGGGTCAAGCTCGCTGAACCGGCGCGTCCGCGACCGCCCGCCTGACCCGGAGCCAGGACCGGGCCCAGACCCGCCCCACCGCGACGGCACCCGGTACCGCCCGCTCGCGACCCGGGTGAACGACGCCAGCAGCTCCGCGAGGAACAGCCGTCGCTCCGCGGAGCCAAGGAAATCGCGCAGCTCAGGGGTGTCGAAGACAGGGACCCGCTGCCGCGGCCCGGACCGTTCCGGCAGGTAGTCCATGGCCGCCAGATCCGCGACCGCCCGGTGCACCGCCACGCCGAAGGCGAGGAACGGCGACGCGAACACCAGCACCTCCGGCGCCGCATGCGATGCCGGGGACCCCGGAGACACCGTCTCGAACACCGCGGAGAACACCCGCGGGTCCGCCAGCAGCCCCTCGATGGCGGCGGCGTCACCGGCCAGCTCCGCCACCGCGGCGGCAGAGGCACCCACGGCCCGCGCGATCAGCCGAAGGTCCGCCTCGGTGAGGTAGTCAGCGTACGCGGAAACCTCCATACATCACCTCATACCCGTTGACACCTGCACTTATCCGGCGAAGAGTGGCTGGCCAGGTGTGGGCATGACCCAGCCGGGGCACCAGCATAGATAGGAGGTACGAGCATGCGGCTGGGCAAGGAACAGGCGGCGGGCTACGTGGAGGACACCGAAACCGTCTCCGCGGCGGAGGACCTGATCACCGATCCGGAACGTACGCAGCCGGCTCCGGAACCAGAACCGGCTGTCCCGGCTCGCTGACCGGGCGGCTGGCGAGACACCCCGGTGGCGCGGTTCCCCATACCCGGGCACCCGGGAGGGCCGCCGGGCGCTGAGCGCCCGGACCGGCCGTTCACCGGGTACAAGCTGGCGCGCGCGGTGCTGTCCGCGGACTGCGCCAAGACGGCGTTCGCCGGGCTGACCCTCGGCGCGGAGCGGGTGTACGGCGTCACCGCCGAGGCGTCCTGCGTGTGGACGCCGCGGCACGCGCCGCCACGCCGCTGGTGCGGCTGCGGGTTCTACTGCCTGCACGAGATGTCCGACGCGCAGGCGCTCGGCTGCGCGACAGAGAACCGGGCCGCGCTGCTGATCGAGGTGGCGGCCTCCGGCCGGTACATCCGCTACGAGCGCGGGCTCCGCTACAGCAGGCAGCGAGTCCGGATGATCTCCGGCTGCTGGTGCGACTGCGGTAACCCGGGGACGGCGCTGACCGACGCGGGCACCGGCCTGGTCGGCTGGCGGCACCTGAGCCCGGCCTGCGACCGGTGCTCGGTCGGCCGCCGGGCGCTGCGGCTCGCTGAGTTCGCCGCGCTCCTCGATGGCCCCGTGCAGGTGGAGACCCCACCAGGGACATCCGGCGCTGGCGCGCCGGGCGCCGGGGATATGCCCGTTCCGCCGCAAGCCGGGGAATCGCCCTACGCGGTGCTGTCCGCCGAGATCGCGCTGCTCCACGCCCGCCTCGACGACCTGCAGTCCCGGCTAGACCGCTGAGCGAGTCACTGGTCGCGCGCCGCCTCCCGGCGTCGCCCGCCAACTTCCCATCAGCTATGACCACTTTCCCGCCCGATTCGTCCGAATTATCCCCATGTAACTGATGGAAAGATGACTTCGTATCACTTCCGGCCCTTTTCGCGCCCGATTTGTCCGGTTTGACGGACGGAAACTGATACGAAGTTGCCGGCGACCCACTGCGGCTCCTAAGCCCCGGTCACCCCTCGCGAACCTCCGCGAGCAGGTCGAGGACCTGCTCGCCGTATTTCGCTAGCTTGGCTTCGCCGACGCCGTTGATCTCCGAGAGCTCGGCCAGCGTCGCTGGCCGGGCGATGGCGATCGCGCGGAGCGGCGCGTTCTGGACGACCGTGTAGGCGGGCAGGCTCTGCTCGCGGGCGGTGGCGCCGCGCCAGGCGCGGAGCTGCTCGAAGACCGCGGCGTCCGCCGCGGACAGGTCGGCAGCCTCGACCGGCGTCGCGCCGGCTCCGGCGGCAGCCGAGCGGCGGCCTGCGCGCGGCGCCTTCGGCGTCGGGACGTCGCGGCGGAGCATGACCAAGCGGTCCCCGCGCAGCACCTCGCCGCTGGACGGCGTGATCGCCAGCGTCTGGTACTCGCCGGCGACGGCGAGCAGGTCGCGGGCGAGCAGCTGGCGGACGACGCCGCGCCATTCGGCTTCGCGCAGTTCGGTGCCGATGCCGAAGGTCGTCAGCTCGTGATGCCCGCAGCGCGCCACGCGATCGGTCTTGCGGCCGAGCAGGATGTCGATGACCTGCCCGGCGCCGAACCGCTGGTCCCGCTCCCTGTCCAGCCGCACGATGGTCGACAGCAGCTTCTGCGCGGGCACCGTGCCGTCCCACACCTCCGGCGGCGACAGGCAGGTGTCACAGTTGGCGCAGGCACCGGTCCGTTCGGAAAAATAGGCCAGCAGCTGCGTGCGGCGGCAGTCCGTCGTCTCGCACAGCGCGAGCATCGCGTCCAGGTGCGACGCCAGCCGCCGCCGGTGCGCGAGGTCGCCGTCGGAGCCGTCGATCAGCCGCCGCTGCTGCACCACGTCGGCGAGGCCGTAGGCGAGCCACGCGGTCGCAGGCAGCCCGTCACGGCCGGCCCGGCCGGTCTCCTGGTAGTACCCCTCGACAGAGCGCGGCAGGTCCAGGTGCGCGACGAACCGCACGTCCGGCTTGTCGATCCCCATCCCGAACGCGATCGTGGCGACCATCACGAGCCCGTCCTCGCGCAGGAAGCGGGCCTGATGCTCGGCGCGGGTGCCGGCGTCCAGGCCGGCGTGGTACGGCAGCGCGGTGATGCCCTGCTCGGAGAGGAACGCGGCGACCCGCTCGGTGGAGTCGCGGGTCAGGCAGTAGACGATCCCCGCGTCTCCCGGGTGCTCTGTGCGCAAGAACTGCAGCAGCTGCTTCTTGGGTTCATTTTTCGGAACGATCCGGTATTGCACGTTCGGCCGGTCGAATGACGACACGAACAGCCGGGCGCCCGCCAGCTTGAGCCTGATCGCGATCTCTTCCCGCGTCGCCTGGGTCGCGGTGGCGGTCAGCGCGATCCGCGGCACGTCGGGCCACCGCTCGTGCAGCACCTGGAGCTCGAGGTAGTCCGGGCGGAAGTCGTGGCCCCACTGGGACACGCAGTGCGCCTCGTCGATCGCGAACACCGAGATCCTCGCGTCGTCGAGCAGCTTGAGCGTCGCCTCGGTGCGCAGCCGTTCCGGCGCGAGGTAGAGCAGGTCGAGCTCGCCGGACCGGAACTCCTGCTCCACGACGTGCCTGGTCCCCGGGTCCTGCGTGGAGTTGAGGAAGTCCGCGCGGATCCCCAGCTGCTGCAGCGCCTGGACCTGGTCCTGCATGAGAGCGATCAGCGGCGAGATCACCACGCCGGTGCCGGGGCGGACCAGCGCGGGGATCTGGTAGCACAGCGACTTCCCGCCGCCGGTCGGCATCAGCACGAGCGCGTCGCCGCCGCCGATGACGTGGCCGATGATCTCCTCTTGCCGGTCGCGGAAGCTCTCGTAGCCGAACACGCGGTGCAGCACCGTCGCGGCGCGGCGCGCGCCGTCCGGTGTGCTGGGTTCGCTGGGGGTGGCCACCCGGCGATTCTACGGTCGGGCACCGACAACCGGGCTCATTCGATGCGCGTGGCGACCGGGGTGCCGAGTTCGACGGTGCGGCTGACCGTGCAGAGCTGCTCGTGGGACCGCTTCACCGCATCCGGCAGCAGCGCCCGTGCCTTGTCGCCGCCCTCCCCGTCAGGGAACCTGATCCGGAACGTCACCGCAATGTCCGCCATATAGCTGCGGCCCTTCTCGTCCCGCAGCTTCTCCGCGTCCACGGCGATCGCGAACGAGTCAGGTTCGGCGCGCCGCGAGGTGAGGATGTCGACGTCGATCGCGGTGCACGCGCCGATCGCGGTCAGCAGCAGCTCGACCGGCGAGAAGTCCGTCGAGTCGGCCGTCCCCACGGTGATCGTCCCGCCGCGGGCGTTGGTGACGGTGTAGTGGCTGTTCGAGATCCGCTCGATCGTTACCTGGCGATGCGTGTCTTCGCTCATGAGGACACCTCGCTGGCGCTCGGAGTCCGCATTCGCGGACGCACTGTACTTACTGATTCGGTCGCAAGCTCGCTCATGGCTCCACCCTGCCAGGATCCGTCAGGATTCGTCGAGGCGGACCAGGATGACGCCGGTCAGGATGAGCGCTCCGCCGAGGAACTGTGTCGTGGTCGGCACCTGGTGCAGCAGCACCCAGGCGAACAGCACAGCGAACAGGACCTCCGCCAGCGCGACAAACGACCCGAGCTTGGCGCCGAGCCGCCGGGCGGCGGCGATTCCCGTGACGTACGCGAAGGCTGCCGCCAGAACGGACAGCCCGAGGACCGGCACCAGCCAGCTGACCTGGTAGTGCAGCAGCGTCACGTCCGCGCTCGAGAACGCCAGCGGCGCCAGCCCGGTCAGCCCGGCGACGGCGAGCACGGCCGCGCCGACGATCATCCCGCCCCACGTCATGACCACGGGGGGCAGCGGGTCCGCGCCGGCCTTCGCGGACAGGATGAAGTACACCGCCATGCTGACCGCGGCGAGCAGCGCCCAGAGCACGCCGACCGGACTGATGCCCCCGGGTCCCGACAGGTCCAGCATCAGCGCCAGCCCGCCGATCGCCGCGGCGCTGCCCGCTATGGTCAGCCGCCGCGGCCGCTGGCCGTGCCGCACCCATAGCCACCCCACCACGAGCAGGATGCCCATGTACTCGATCAGCAGCGCGATGCCGACCGGCATCCGGGAGATCGCGTTGAAGTAGCCGAGCTGGCAGGCGGCCACCCCGACGCAGCCGTAGGCGACCGTGCGCCAGCCCCACCGGCGAAGCAGCGCCCACCGGCCGCGGAGCTGCACCAGCGCGGGCCCGGTGAGGACCAGGGCCGCGATCGACACCCGGGCGAGCACCGCGCCGGCCGGGGACCAGCCGGCGCCGATCAGCGCCGTCCCGAATGTGCCCGACGTGCCGAACGCCGCGGCGGACATCAGCCCGATCACCAGCCCGGCGCCGCGCCTGCCCTTGACGTTACTGGCGGGGACGTCCAGCGTGCCGGTGGTTTCACGTGTGACGGTTTCCAGCGTGTCGCCGTTGCCGGGCCGGTCGTCCAGTGCACGTGCACTGCGCATCCGCCTGCTCCTCGCCATCCGCGCCGTGTAAGTGGTAAAAATGAGTTACGGCAATGACGCTACTCGTGGGCGGTGAAAGAGGTCAAATGCTTTTTGCCCATGACACGGAAGTTTCACTGAACGCGACCGCCGCGCTGGTCAACACCGCGCGCGGCGGCAGGGAAGAGCTGCCCGACGTGGCCGCCCTCGACCAGTTCATCGAGTTCTGGCGGTGGACTGGTGGTCGCACCCACGACCAGAAGGAACTGGACCAGGTCAGGCAGCTCCGGCCGCGCCTGGCCAGGCTGTGGGAGATGACCGAGGACGAGGCCGCCGACCTCGTCAACATGCTGCTGCGGGACGCCGGGGCGCTGCCGCAGCTGCTGAAGCATGACGGCTGGGACTACCACATCCACGCCACGACGCCGGACGCGCCGCTCGCCGACCGGATGGCGGTGGACGCGGCGATGGCCTTCGCGGACGTCATCCGGGCCGGCGAGCTCGCCCGCCTGCTGATCTGCGCCGCGGACGATTGCGACGATGTGGTCGTCGACCTGTCCAAGAACAGGTCGCGCCGGTTCTGCAGCCTGACCTGCGCGAACCGCGTCAACGTCGCGGCGTACCGCAGCCGCCGCAGCGCCAGCTAAACGGCGGCACGGCTAGCGCGCCAGGCGATTTCCTCTTCCCCCATTGGGGTGGACGGCGGCGCCTGCACGAACGGCCATATCTCCTCCGCGATCGCGCGCCAGTCGGCGGTTGCGGCGAGGTCGCCGAGCAGCGCGAACATGCCCAGGTTGATGCGCTGCAAGATCACGTAGGACTTGGGGATGCGGGCGTAGGCCGCCAGCGGGTTACGGAAGTCGAAGTACCGGCGGGCGACCGCCGACGCGTACCCCGGGGTCATGGTCCGGGTACCTGGCGTCCGCACGGTGTCGTAGAACAGCGCCATGTGCTCGATGACCTGCTCGGTCGTGATCGGAGCGCCCCGGGTGAGGAAGTCGGCGTCCTCCATCGCCTTGCGGAAAGCGGCGGGGTCGCTGTCCACGCACAGGTAGCGCACCATGTGCACGAGCGGCTTGAGCTCCTCCGGCGTGAAGTACTTGACCAGGCCGAAGTCCAGGAACGTGACGTGCCCGCCTGGGCGGAACAGGTAGTTGCCCGGGTGCGGGTCGCCGTTGAACGCGTGCATCTCGTACAGGCTGTGGAAAGTGAACCGGTAGATCGTCTCGGCCGCCAGGTCCTTTTCAGCCTGCGGCCAGGTCAGCAACTCGGCCCAGCGGGCCCCGGTGGCCAGCTCGCTGGTGACGACGCGGGCGGTGGAGAGCTCGTCGACGATCTTCGGCACGGCAATGGTGGGGTGGCCGTCGTAGTAGGCGGCGAACGTGCGCTGGTTCTCAGCCTCGCGCAAGTAGTCCAGCTCTTCGGTGATCCGCTCGCGCAGCTCCTCGATGAGGGCGTTCACGTCCTGGCTCGGGGCGGCGACCCGGAGCAGGCTGCGCAGCAGCCCGACGTTGCCCAGGTCGGCGGCGATCGTCTGGGCGATGCCCGG
>DATBBI010000471.1:0-11143 GCA_036271115.1 Trebonia sp. | reverse complement strand
CAGCAGCGCCTGTAGCGACGCGCCGGTGGCCAGGCGCAGCATGACCTGGGTGGCGGGGCCGAGGAAGACGAGGCGGTCAACGAGCGCGGGCACCCGGTTGGGGCCGGCCGAGCCGTGCGGCTCGACCTTCACTCGCTCCGGCCGGATCACCGCGTGCGCGGTCTCGCCGGCCGCGGCGGGGCAGGCGTGCGTGCTGCTCAGCACCGCGTCGCCGATTTTAACTTGGGCCGGGGAGCCAGCCTCGATAACGGAGATCTCCATCAGGTTGGCGGCGCCGAGGAAGTCGGCGACGTACGCGTCGGCGGGCTCCTCGTAGACATCGCGCGGCGTGCCGATCTGCGCGATCCGGCCGGCGTTCATCACGGCCAGCCGGTCGGACATGGTCAGCGCCTCCTCCTGGTCGTGCGTGACGTAGAGGAACGTGATGCCGACCCGCTCCTGCAGCGCCTTCAGCTCGACTTTCAGCGAGCGGCGGAGCTTCGCGTCCAGCGCGCCCAATGGCTCGTCAAGAAGCAGCACCTTCGGGTTGAGCACCAGCGCCCTGGCCAGCGCGACGCGCTGCTGCTGCCCGCCGGACAACTGCGACGGGCGCCGGGAGGCGAACGACGTCATCGAGACCAGGTCGAGCGCCAAACCGACCCTGGAGCGCATCTCGGCCTTGGTCACCTTCGCGTATCGCAGGCCGAAGGCCACGTTGTCGAACACCGACAGGAACGGGAACAGCGCGTAGCTCTGGAACACCGTGTTGACGTCGCGCCGGTGCGGCGCCACCGCGGACACGTCGGCGCCGTCGAGCAGGATCCGGCCGGAGGTGGGCTGCTCGAACCCGGCTATCAGCCGCAGCGTGGTCGTCTTACCGCAGCCGGAGGGCCCGAGCAGCGAGAAGAACTCGCCGCTCGCCACCGACAGGTCGATATTGTCGACCGCGGCGCTGTCCCCGAAATGCTTGGACAGTCCGGCGAGCTCGATAGTGCCTCCGGCCATGGTGTCATCTCCGTCTCTGCGACCGCCTGCGCGAGGCGGAAGCGGGCTTCCACTCGAAACCCAGCTGTCCGGCCGCGTAACGCATGGCGAGGTCATACGCACGCGTGGGCGGGACATCGGGATCTTCCAGCGCGATCTGCACTGCCATGCCGTCGAGCAGCGCGGACAGCGTGATCGCGAACTCGTCGGCGTCGATCAGCGTGAACTCGCCGCCCTCCTGGCCGGCCAGCACGATCGCCTTGATGGTCTGCCGCCACCGCTCGTCGAACTTGCGGCGGACGGCCGCGACCCCGGGGTTGCGCGGCGACAGCGCCCACAGGTCGAGCCAGAGCAGCCATTCGCTGCGGGGCGCCGGGTCGGTGTCCGGCAGGCAGGTCATCGCGATCATCTCGGTGAGCTGCCCGGCGGCGGTCGGTATCGACTCCAGGCGCCCGGTGCCGGCCGCGTACCAGGCGTCCTCGGAATACCGGATCGCCTCGGTGAGCAGCTGGTCGCGGGTCTTGAAGTAGTAGATGACCAATGCGGGGCTGGTGCCGGCGCGCTCGGCGACGTCGGCGATCCTGGTGTCGGCGTAGCCGCGCTCCACGATGACCTCAAGGGCGGCCTGCAGTATCTGCTCGCGCCGCTGCTCGGTCACTTCCCGCGACCCTGATCCTCGTCCTGCCGGCGGCTGTGCCATCGTCTCCTCGTCCCTGGAGCCTGTCTCCTGCGCCGTCGCGCGAAGACCTTGTCGGTATCGTAGCAGGAACATAGACTGAATGTTCAGTCAATGTTTGTATCGGACGCGCAACGACGTCCCGGAAGGCGGCACACCCCATGGCATCCGAGAGCTACGACGCGATCATCGTCGGCGGCGGGCACAACGGGCTGGTCGCGGCCGCCTATCTGGCCAGGCACGGCGCGAGGACGCTTGTCCTCGAGGCGCGCGGGCAGGCCGGCGGCGCGGCGACCACCGAATCGCCCTGGCCGGACGCGCCGGAATTCAAGGTGACCCGGCTGTCCTACGTGATGTCGCTGCTGCCCCCGACGATCATGCGCGACCTGGATCTGGAGAAGCACGGCTACAAGGTCTTCCCGATGGGCCCGTACTACCAGGCGTTTCCCGAGGGCGGCTCGCTGACCCTGTACGAGGAGGACTCGCAGCGCAGCCACGACGAGATCGCCCGCTGGTCGAAGAAGGACGCGGACGCCTACCCGAAGTGGGAGGCGTGGCTCGCCGGGCTCGCCGACGTGCTCGGCCCGCTGCTGCTCACCGTGCCGCCCGCGATCGGCTCGCGCAAGCCGAAGGACCTGGCCGCCACGCTGCGGCTGGCCTGGCGGCACCGCGGCCTCGACGTGCGCACGGTCGCCGATGTGACCCGGCTGATGACGATGTCCATCGCCGACCTGCTCGACGACTGGTTCGAATCGCCGCAGATGAAGGGCGCCCTCGCGGTCAACGGCGTGATCGGCACCTGGGCCGGACCGTACGAGCCGGGCACCGCGTACGTGATGGCGCACCACTCGATCGGCGACGTCGGCGACGGCCGCCTCGGCAGCTGGGGCTTCCCCGAGGGCGGCATGGGCGCGGTCGCGGCCGCGATCGCCCGGTCCGCGACGGCCAACGGCGCGACGATCAGGACCGGCGCGAAGGTCGCCAGGGTCCTGGTCAGCAACGGCCGGGCCACCGGCGTAGTCCTCGACACAGGCGAGGAGATCCGGGCCGCGACGGTCGTCTCCTCGCTGCACCCGAAGACCGCGTTCCTGGACCACGTCGGCAAGGAGAACCTGCCCGACAGCTTCGCGGCCGACATCGAGCACTGGAAGACCCGGTCCGGCGTGGTCAAGATCAACCTGGCGCTCGCCGAACTGCCCGACTTCACCGCCAACCCCGGCACTCACCTGCAGGAGCACCACACCGGCTCGGTGGAGATGGCGCCCACGATGGAGTACATCGAGAAGGCGTTCATCGAGGCCCGGGAGGGCCGCCCGGCGACCCGCCCGTTCTCCGACGGCGTGATACCGACCGCGTTCGACAAGACGCTCTGCCCGGACGGCACGCACATCATGTCGCTGTTCACTCAGTGGGTGCCGGCCGACTGGAGCCAGGAGCCGCACCGCGACCAGCTGGAGAAGTACGCGGACCGGATGATCGACGTCTACAACGAGGTCGCGCCCAACTTCAAGTCCGCGATCATCCACCGCGACGTGGTCGGTCCGTACGAGATGGAGCACGACTACGGGCTGATTGGCGGCAACATCTTCCACGGTGAGCTCTCCCTCGAGCAGCTCTTCCACATGCGCCCGGCGCCCGGCTTCGCCGACTACCGCACCCCGGTGCGCGGCCTGTACTACGCGAGCTCGGCGACGCACGCGGGCGGCGGCGTCTGCGGCATCCCCGGCATGCAGGCGGCCAAGGCGGCGATCGCCGACCGCGCCGTCCGCCGTCCCCGTGGCTGACGCGCACGTGACCGGCGCGCACGCGACCGCGGGCGGGCCCGACCCGCTCGCGGTCATGCTCGAGGCGCGCAGCGTCGCGCTGGTCGGTGCCTCGCCCCGGCCGGGCAGCCTCGGCGCCCGGATGATCGCCGAGGTCGCCAAGTCCCCGGCCGCGCCGCGCACGTACCTGGTCAACCCCAGGTACGAGAAGATCGGCACCGAGCGCGTCTATCCCGGCCTCGCAGACCTGCCCGAGCCGCCGGAACTGGCGCTGCTCGCCGTGCCGGACGCCGCGCTCGCGGAGCAGATGGGCGCTGCGGCGCAGGCCGGCGTACGTTCCGTAGTGATCTTCGGCTCTGCCTTTGACCTGCACGGAAACTCTCTCAGGGAGAGCATCGCGGCGACCGCGCGCGACGCCGCGATGCCCGTGTGCGGCGCGGGGTGCATGGGGTTCGTGAACGCGGCGCGCGGGCTGCGCGCGATCGGCTACGTGGAGCGGGACCCGCTGCCGGCCGGGCCGGTCGCGCTCGTCACGCACTCCGGGTCGGTGTTCTCCGCGCTGCTGCGGACGCGGCGCGCGTTCGGCTTCACGATCGCGGTGTCGTCGGGCCAGGAGCTCGTGACGCCCGCCGCCGCGTACGCCAGGTACGCGCTGAGCCTTCCGGAGACGAAGGTCCTCGCGCTCGTCCTTGAGGCGATCAGGGACGCGCCGCTGCTGCGCGACGTGCTCGCCGCCGCTGCCGAGCGCGACGTGCCCGTCGTCCTGCTGCCGGCCGGCGCCTCGGCACGCGGCCGGACCATGGTGACCGCGCACTCCGGCGCCCTCGCGGCCGGCGACGGCGCCTGGCAGGCCCTGGCCGCCGCGTACGGCGTGCACCGGGTCGGCGACCTCGCCGAGCTCGCGGACACCCTGGAGCTGTTCTGCGCGGGCCGCCGCCCGCGGACGACCGGGCGCGGCCTGGCGACCGTGCACGACTCCGGGTTCGAGCGGGCGCACGTCACGGACGTCGCCGCCGACGTGGGTGTGGAGTTCGCCGCGATCGGCGCGGCGACCCGGCAGCGCCTCGCCGGCGTGCTCGACCCCGGCCTCGAGCCGGGCAACCCGCTCGACGTGTGGGGCACCGGCCGGGACACCCGGGAGCTGTTCACCGCGGCGATGTCCGCGCTTGCTGCCGACCCGGCGGTGGGCGCGGTGGCCCTCGCCGTGGACCTGGTGCCCGAGTACGACGAGGACGACTCCTACCCGCAGGCCGCCCTCGCGGTCGCCGCCGCCACGGACAAGCCGGTCGCGGTGCTCGCCTCGGTGCCCGCCGCCATCGACCAGCGGGCAGCGGCCCGGCTGCGCGCGGCCGGCGTGCCGGTCCTGGAGTCGACAAGATCCGGCCTGCTCGCGCTGCGGCACCTGCTCGCGCCGCGGGTGGCGCAGCAGCCCGCGGAACCGCCGCCACCTGACGTGGCGCGCCGCGACCGCTGGGCGGCCAGGCTCGCGGGCGGCGCGTCCGGCGCCGAGCTGCTCGGCCTGCTGCGCGACTACGGCATCCCCGCCGCGCACGCGGCCAGCGCGAGCACCCTGAAGGAAGCCCTGGCGGCGGCCAGAGAGATCGGCTACCCGGTCGCGCTGAAGACCGGCGAGCCCGGCATCGCGCACAAGACCGACGTCGGCGGCGTCCGCCTCGGCATCCCTGGCCCCGAGGCGCTGGCCGACGCCTATGCCGATCTCGCCGCCCGGCTCGGCCCGCGCGTCGCCGTCTGCCAGCTGGTGCCGCCGGGTCCGGAGCTGATCGTGGGGATGGCCCGCGACCCGGCGCTCGGTCCGCTGATCGTGACAGGTCCCGGCGGGGTTCTCGCTGAGTTCTTTCCCGAACGTACGGTGGCGCTGCCCCCGCTCACCATGGCCGCCGCCGCGTCGTCGGTGTCCGGGCTCCGCTTCGCGGAGGTGCTCGCCGGGGTCCGTGGCAGCCAGCCCTGCGATACCCCGGCCGTCGCCGCGGCGATCGCCGCGTTCTCGGTGCTGATTACGGAGCTCGGCGACTGGCTGGAAGCGTTCGACGTCAACCCGCTGATCTGCGGCCCGTCCGGCGTGCTGGCGGTTGACGCGCTGGCGGTTGTCAGAAGATGACGTAGACCTTGCGCACGGTCTCGTGCAGGTCCCACCGTCCGCGCCAGCCGCGCGGGAACACCGCGGCGTCGCCGGGACCCAGCTTCCGCGGCGAGCCGCCGTCCGGCGTGACGGTCAGCGAGCCGGACAGGATGTGCACGAACTCGTTCTGCTCCTGCACCCAGTACGACGGCCCGGCGGTGCACTGCCAGACGCCGACGTCCTGGCTGCCGTCCTCCGAGGACCACAAGGTGATGCCGGAGGTCTGCATCGCCCCGCCGGTCGCCTCCTCCAGCGGCCCCCAGTCCTCGAGTTCGGCGGTGGCGGCCGCGGCGAGCAGCGCGGTGTCGACGGCGGGGGTAACAGCGTCAGTGCTCATCAGGATGTCTTCTCCGGGAAGGTCAGGTTGTTTTCTCTGGGAAGGGCAGCGCGATGGGGTCGGCCGGGAGGCGGCTTCGCCCGGATTCGTCGAACCGGTCGAGCCCGAGCATGGATACGTCCACGATCTCGGACGTCCCGGTCAGCGCCACGTCCGCGGTCGTCCGCGCGACCGCGGGTCCCCACATCATGCCCGCGCCGCCGGCCGAGGCCACGAACACCTGGTCGCGGTCCAGCGCCGGGCCGATGATCGGCAGGTGGTCGGAGGTGAAGTCGATGGTCGCCGCCCACAACCGGCGCAGCCGCAGGTCGGCGGTGAGCGGCACGAGCTTGGCCAGCCGCTGGCGCATCACCGCCAGGTAGGGCTCGTCCACGCTGCGATCCTCGCCTGGCGGCTCGTCCGGGTTGCTCATGCCGAACAGCAGCCCGTCCTCTTCCGGCCGCCAGTACAGCCCCGACGGCAGGTCGAACACCATCGGCGTGTTCGCGAACGCCGGGTGCACCTCGGTCACGGCGACCTGGTGCCGAGCGCCGCCGGCCGGGATGCGGATGCCCGCGAGCGCGCCGACCGCGGCCAGCTTCGGCCCGCCGGTGAGGATCACCAGCCCGGCCGAGATCGTGCCTCGTGAGGTCGCCACGCCGGTGCCGTGAAGGACCGTGCCGTCGAGCCCGGTGAACGCGGTCCGCTCCGCCACGTGCACGCCGCTGCCGAGCAGCGCGGCGGTGTAGGCCGCGACGTTGCGCGGCGGGGTGATGTAGCCGTCTTCGGCGCAGTACGACGCGCCGTGTGTCTGCCCGGGCGCCATCGTCGGGTTGAGCTCGCTGACCTCGTCCGGGCCGGCCCAGCGGACCGGGATGCCCTCGGCCTGCTGCATGGCGATCCGCGCGTGCGCGGCCGCCACCTCGGGCTCGCTGAAGCACGGCAGCAGGTACCCCTGTCTGGTGAAGCCCGAGTCGGTGCCGATCTCGGCCTGCTGCGCGAGGTAGAAGTCACGACTCCAGCGGCCTAGCCTGACGGCCTCCGGCGTTCCGCCCTGCATCCGGACCACCCCGGCAGCGCGGCTGCTCGCGCCCTGGCCGAGGTGTCCCTTCTCGATGAGGACGACGTTGTCCAGCCCGGATTTCCGCAGGAAGTACGCGCACCAGGCGCCGACGGTGCCGCCGCCGACGACGACGGCGTCCGCGGTAGCCGGGAGTTCTGAGATCGTTGGCACGCATTCGATGCTGTCATAGACTGAATGTTCAGTCAATAATTGTCGGAGGTGGGCGGAGTGTACGGCTTGTCAGACGATGACCTGGACATTCAGGCGCGGGCACGGGTCTTCGCGGACGAACTCATCCCGTTCGAGGTCGAAGCGGAACTCAGCGACGGCCTGCCGGACGACGTCACCGAGGCGCACAAGAAGCGGGCCATCGAGCTCGGCCTGCACTCCACCAACATGCCGAAGGAACTGGGCGGCGGCGGCTGCACCACGCTCCAGCAGGTCCTCGTGCAGGAGCAGATGGGCCGGGTGACGAACGCGCTCGGCTGGGTCGCGGCGACCCCGCCGTCCTGGCTTCCCCCGGTGGCCACGCCGGACCAGGTCGAGCGCTACCTCAAGCCGGCGATCCGCGGCGAGCGCGAGGAGTGCTACGCGATCACCGAGGAGGGCGCCGGGTCGGACGTGGACGCGATCGAGGCGACCGCCCGCCGCGACGGCGACGAGTGGGTGCTCAACGGCGTCAAGTGGCACGTGACCTCCTACAACACCGCCGACTACTGCTTCTTCCAGGCCAAGACGGGCGACGGCGAGCACCTCATGTTCCTGGTGGACCTGCCGGCCCCCGGGGTGAGCGTGCTGCGCACGCCCGCCTACTCGCACACGATCAGCCACCACCACCCGATCGTCAGCTTCGCCGACGTCCGCGTCCCCGCCGCCAGCCTGGTCGGCGGCGAGGGCGACGGCATGTCGTACGCGCGGGAGTGGTTCCGTTTCGAGCGGATGATGGTCGCGGCCCGCTGCGTGGGCGCGGCCGAGCGTCTCGTCGCCGAGATGACCGGGTTCGCGACGACCCGTGAGGCCGGCGGGCGTCCCATCGCCGAGCACGGCCTGGTCGCGGGAATGCTCGCCGACAGCATGACCGAGCTGTTCGCCGCCCGCTCAATGCTGTACGAGACCGCGCGCGGCATCGACCGCGGCGCAGACGTGAAAGTCGCGCACGGGCAGTGCTCGATGGCGAAGCTGTACTGCTCGGAGATGGCCAACCGGGTGGCCGACCGCGCCGTCCAGGTCTTCGGCGGCCGCGGCTACATGCGGGAGAACGTCGCCGAGCGGTTCTTCCGCGAGCTGCGCGTGGAACGGATCTGGGAGGGCACCAGCGAGATCCAGCGCATGATCATCGCCGGCCAGATGACCCGCCGCGGCCCGGCCTCACTGGCCTGACGGGGTTACCCTGCGGCGGGCTCGAGGACCTCCGTGATGCGCTGGCCGAGGTAGCCCCGCGCGACGGTGGTGACGAAGGCGTACACCGCGTCCTCGTCCGGTGCCAGCGGACCGGGGGAGGCGAGCGGCGAGGCCAGCCCGCGCTGCACCGACTCGCAGGCGGCCCAGTCCTGCCGGTTGGTCAGGTCCCAGAAGTCGACGGCGTAGGCCGGGTCGAAGCCGGGCCGCTTGAGCGCCTCCGGCGCGAACGCCCAGGTGCACTCGATCAGCGTGCGGTCCGCCGCGAGCGGCACAAGCCGGTGCGTCATGACGTAGTCCGGGTGGAGGCTGAGCAGCACGTTCGGGAAGATGGCCACGTACGCCACCGTCCGCAGCTCCTCGCCGGACAGGCCGCGCAGCGGCACGCCGTCGCTGTGCCCGTCGAGCGACATCGTCGCGGCGCCGTCGCGCAGCGACATCCAGCCGCCGATCCACGACCCGCTCGACGCGTAGTTCTCGCCGCTGCGCGGCGGGCTCACCCGGCACAGCTCCGGGTGGATCGCCGGACAGTGATAGCACTCGTGGTAGTTCTCGGTGAGGATCTTCCAGTTCGCGGCGGCGTCGTAGCTGTGCTCCGCGACCGTGACCAGCCGCTCCGGCTCGTACGGCGCGACGATCTCGGCGAGCGCCGCCAGCGGCAGCGGCCCGGCCGCGCCGCCGGAACCGTCGATGAACACCAGCCCGTGCCACTCGACGGCCGGCATCTGCCGCAGCGGCCAGTCGGCGGGGCTGAAGCCGGGGGCGTCGCGGAATCCCGGCGCGCCGCGCAGCTCGCCGGACAGCTCGTACGCCCAGTTGTGGTAGGGGCAGACGATTGCCTTACCGGTGGCCGCCGAGCCGCAGGGCAGCAGCTCGTGGCCGCGATGCCGGCAGGTGTTGGCGAACGCGCGGACCACGCCGTCCTGGCCGCGGGTGAGCAGCACCCCGCCGCTGCCGATGCTCACCGCGAGCTGCGCGCCGGGCGCGGGGAGCTGGGCGCCGCGCGCCGCGCACATCCAGCCGCCGCCCAGGAAGTTCCGCCGCTCCCACTCGAACACAGCGGGATCGGTGTACGCGGCACGGGGCAGCATCCGGCTTTCCCCGAACGGCCGTAGTGCCTCCGCCAGGTCCCCGGGATCGACCGGAGCGGGCGGATAGGCGGGCAGGTGAGCTGGACCATTGGTTTGACTGACCATACAGTCAAGACTAGGTTCCGGCTGAATCACTGTCCAGCCCGTGAGCCGCCCCCGCGAAGTCCTCTCTACCGAGGCGGCCAGTACCGATCACCCTGTATGTTGCGATTTCGGTTGATGTGCGCGTGATGCTCAACCGTTATCCGCCGCCAAAGATCAGAACTATTGCGTAAACCGTCGAGTGCCCGTACAAACAGTGAGATGACGATGGTTCCGACTCCTGCTTCGCCTGGTACCGCCTCTGTCGGCGTCCCTGAGCAGGAGGCCGCGGTCAGGATCGTCGGCCTGCACAAGCGGTTCGGCGAGGTGGCCGCGCTCGGCGAGACTAACCTGATCGTCCGGCAGGGCGAGTTCTTCACCTTGCTCGGCCCGTCGGGTTCGGGCAAGACGACCCTGCTCCGCCTGATCGCCGGCTTTGAGCAGCCCGATGGCGGCACGATCGAGCTCGCCGGCACGGACGTCACCCGCATTCCGCCGTACGCGCGCGACGTCAATACCGTCTTCCAGGACTACGCGCTCTTCCCGCACATGACCGTCGCTGAGAACATCGAGTACGGCTTGAAGGTCCGCCATGTGCCCAGGGCGGAACGCGGCGCGAAGGTGGCCAGGGTGCTGGACATGGTCCAGCTCGCGAACTTCGGCCTGCGTAAGCCGGCCCAGCTCTCCGGCGGCCAGCGCCAGCGCGTCGCCCTGGCACGGGCGATCGTCAACGAGCCGCAGGTGCTGCTGCTCGACGAGCCGCTCGGCGCCCTTGACCTGAAGCTGCGCCAGCAACTGCAGCGCGAGCTGCTGCGGATCCAGCGGGAGGTCGGCATCACGTTCATCTACGTGACGCACGACCAGGAAGAGGCGCTCACCATGAGCGACAGGATCGCGGTGCTCAATCACGGCAAGATCGAGCAGATCGGCAGCCCGGTCGCGGTGTACGAGCAGCCGGCGACCGCGTTCGTCGCCGGCTTCATCGGCGTCTCCAACGTGATCGAGCGCGATGGGCACCAGGTCACGATCAGGCCGGAGAAGATCACGCTGCTCGCCGCCGGCGATGCGACGCCTGTCAGCGCGGACGCGCACGTCGAGCTGGCCACCGTCACGGATGTCATCTACGCCGGAGTGCTCACCCGGTATGTCGTCGTCCTCGACGCCGGCGGCGAACTCGTGATCAGCCGCCAGAACACGCAGTCACCACCTACGGGCGACAGCCAGGCAGCCGTCGAAGTGGGAGCACAGGTCCGTGTCTCCTGGCTGCCGGCCCAGGCCTTCACGATCACCTAACGAGGGGGTTAACCACCATGCAGATATTCACCAGACGGCGCACCGCCCGGTCGGCCTTGGCCGCCGGACTCGCCGCGCTGTCCCTTACCGCGGCCGCCTGCAGCTCAGGCAGCAGCGCCCCAGCCGCAAGCGGGACTGGCTCAGCCGGATCGGGCAGTTCCGCCAGCCAGCAGGCCGGCACAGCCGGGCTCACCGTCCCCACCGCGAACCTTCCCGTCCTGCAGACGGTCGGCAAGGGCGAGGGCCAGCTCAACCTGATCGACTGGAGCGGCTACCTCGACCCGAAGTGGGTCAAGCCCTTTGAACAGCAGACAGGCTGCATCGTCAACGGCAAGGACGCGGGCTCATCGGACGAGATG
>DATBBI010000470.1:0-2284 GCA_036271115.1 Trebonia sp. | reverse complement strand
GCCGACGTAGCGGGAGGACGCCCCCATGGCCTCAGCAGCCCCAGTGGTCCATACCAAAGACGGTCAGGTCCGGGGGAGTGTCGAGAACGGGGCGGTGGTCTTCCGCGGCATCCCGTTCGCCAAGCCGCCCGTGGGCGCGCTGCGGTTCCAAGCGCCGGCGCCGCCGGAACCGTGGGAAGGCGTCCGCGACGCGACTGCCTTCGGCCCGCGGGCGCCGCAGGCCCCGTTCCCCGGCATGCCGGCTGCGCCCGCCTCGCCGGACACCGGCGAATGGCTCACCCTGAACGTGTGGACGCCGGACGTGGCCGCCAGGACGCTGCCGGTGCTCGTCTGGATCCACGGCGGCGCGTACCTGTTCGGCTCGGCGGCCGACGATGGCTACGACGGCGGCAGGTTCGCGCGGGCCGGGGCGGTCTTCGTCTCCTGCAACTACCGGCTGGGCGTAGAGGGGTTCGCGCAGATCCCCGGCGCCCCGGCGAACCGCGGCCTGCTCGACGCGGTGGCGGCGCTGCGGTGGGTGCGGGACAACATCGAGCGGTTCGGCGGCGACCCGGCTAACGTGACCGTGTTCGGCGAGTCGGCGGGCGCCGGGGTGATCTCCGCGCTACTCGCGATGGACCAGGCCAGCGGCCTGTTCAGGAGGGCGGTCGCGCAGAGCGTGCCGGGGACGGTCTTCAGCCCGGGCCTGGCGGCCGACATCACGGACGCGATCGCGGCGGCGGCCGGCGTCGCCCCTAGCTACGAGGCGCTCAGCCAGGCGGACCCGATGCGCCTGGTGGAGGCGCAGCAGTCAGTCGCCGCGCGGATGAGAGAGTTCCCCCGGTGGGGCGCGGTACGGCTCAGCGACACCCCGTTCTCCCCGGTCGCCGACGGCGAGGTGCTGCCCCGCGCGCCGTGGCGGGCGCTGCTGTCCGGCGTGGCGCGCGACGTCGAGCTGCTCACCGGGCACAACAGGGACGAGTACCGGCTGTTCATCGCGATGTCCGGGCGGACAGGCACCATCACTGACGCGGACGCGGCGACGGTGCTCGACGCCTTCGCGCCGGCCCCGGACGGAGCCGCCGGGTACCGCAAGGCGTACCCCGACGCGGACGCCGGGCGGACGTTCGAGCTGGTGTTCTCCGACTGGCTGTTCCGGATGCCGACGCTGCACCTGGCGCAGGCGCACGCCGCCTCGGGCGGCAGGACCTTCCTCTACGAATTGCGCGCGGAAGCGCCGGGCGGCGGGGGAGTGTTCGGCGCCTGCCACGCGCTGGACGTGCCGCTGGTGTTCGGCGATCCCGGTCCGCTCGGCGTGGCGCTGATCGGCGACCAGCCGCCCGAGGAGTTCCGCGCGCTCGGTGACCTGATGCGCAGCGAATGGCTGCGGTTCGCCGAGTCCGGCGAGCCAGGGTGGCCGGTGTACGGCACCGAGCGCAGGACGACCCGGGTCTACGACCTGCAGCCGGACATCGCGCCGTACCCGGAGGAGGCGTCCATGCACCTGTGGGAGCGCCACCAGTTCGACGCGCTCGACCTGGCCGGTTAACCAGCCGGCCGGCTGCCTCGTCAGCTGGCCGCCAGGCGGCGCAGCGCGCCGCGGACCACCTTCGGATCGGTGGTCCGCCAGAACGGCGGCAGCGACGCGCGCAGGAACTCGCCGTATCGCTTGGTCACCAGTCGCGGGTCGAGCACCGCGACCACGCCCCTATCGTCGATCGTCCGCAGCAGCCGCCCGGCGCCCTGCGCCAGCAGCAGCGCTGCGTGCGACGCGGAGACCTGCATGAACCCGTTGCCGCCGCGGCCCTCGATGGCCCGCGTCCGCGCGGAGGCCAGCGGGTCGTCCGGCCGCGGAAACGGGATCCGGTCGATGACCACCAGCCGCAGCGACGGCCCGGGCACGTCCACTCCCTGCCACAGGGACAGCGTGCCGAACAGGCACGTGGGCTCGTCGGCGGCGAACTGCTTGATCAGCTGCCCGGTCGCGTCTTCACCCTGGCACAGCAGCGGGAACGGCAGCGTGTCGCGCAGCTCGGCGGCCGCCGCCCGCGCCGCCCGCATCGAGGAGAACAGCCCGAGCGTCCGGCCGCCGGCCGCCTCGATCAGCTCCCGCAGCTCGTCCAGATAGGGCTGCGGCAGCCCGTCCCGCCCCGGCGGCGGCAGATGCCGCGCGACGTACAGGATCCCGCTGCGGCCGTGCGCGAACGGGGACCCGACGTCGATGCCCGACCACTCGCTGCCCATCGAGTTCACGTCGAGCCCCCACTGGATGGCGAGCGGCCCGAACGAGCCGCCCAGCGTGAGC
>DATBBI010000469.1:0-3709 GCA_036271115.1 Trebonia sp. | reverse complement strand
TGTTGATGTTCACGCCCACGACCTGGCCGGTCTCGATGAACTGGAGGATCAGCGTCTTGTAGGCGACGGGCACGCCCAGCCGCACCAGGCCGGTGGTGAGGCTGGCATTGACCTGGGAGAAGACGATGGCGCCGAGGACGGAGACGCCGGTGACGGCACCGATCTCCCGGCTGGTGTTGGCGGCGGAGGCGGCCATGCCTGACCGGTCGGGCGGCACCGCGTCGAGGACGGCGGTGGTCACCGGCACGACCGTGACGCCGATCCCGATGCCGGCCACCGCGAGGGCCGAAGCGAGCAGGAAGTAGTTCGGGTGCGTGTTGATCAGCGGGTTCGCGAGCAGCAGCCCGGCGCCGAACAGCGCGCACCCGATAATGATCGGCCACCGCGGCCCCGCGCTGCCCGTCCAGTAGCCGGCGAGGACCGACGAGGCGATCATCAGCACCGTCATCGGCGCGAAGACGAGCGCGATGCGATACCCCGAGGCGGCGAGGACCTGGTTCAGGTACAGCGCGGTGAAGAAGAAGATCGCGAACGTCGAGAAGTAGGTGCAGAACGCGACGATGTTCGGCACCGTGAACCAGCGCAGCCGGAACAGCCCCGGGTAGAGCAGCGGGTTTCCGGCCCGGTGCTCCCACCAGACGAACGCCGCCGCGAGCACCACCGCGACGCAGAACAGCGTCACCGGCAGGGTGGCGGCGAAGCTCGATGTCTCCGCGTCGATGATCCCGAACACCAGGGTGGCCAGCGCCCCCGCGCCGAGCACGGTGCCCAGCGTGTCCACCCGTGCGGCGTGCGGATCCGAGCTCTCCGGCACGACGACCGCGGCGACGAGCAGCGCCAGCAGCCCGAAGAACAGGTTGAACCAGAAGATGCCGCGCCAGTTCCACGCGCCGATGATGGCGCCGCCGATCACCGGGCCGAGCGCGAGCGCCAGCCCGGACACGGCCGCCCAGACGCCGACCGCCCTGGCGCGGGCCCGGTCGTCGGTGTAGATGTGCCGCAGGATGGACAGGGTGCCGGGCTCACTCGCCGCCGCACCGAGGCCCATGATCGCCCGCCCGGCGATGAGGACCTGGGCGTTGGGCGCCAGCGCGCAGAGGACAGAGCCGCCGCAGAACACGCCGGCGCCGGTCAGCATGACCTTCTTACGGCCGAGCTCGTCGCCGATCATCCCGCACGCCAGCATGATGCTCGCGAACGTGAGGGCGTAAGCGCCGATCACCCACTGCAGGTCGGCGACGCTGGCGTGCAGGGTGGTCTGCAGGCTGCCCAGCCCGACGGAGACGATCGTGTTGTCGAGGAACGTCAGGAACAGCAGCGTGCAGAGCGCGGCGAGCGCGACCGACTTGGCCCAGTCGTGTTCGCCGCCTCTGCCGCCCGCGCTCGGCAGGCTCAGCTTGCTGAGTTGCATGCTGCGGGCACCGCGATGTTCAACAGCGAGGCGCCCTGCTTGAGCAGGCCGCAGAACACCTCGTCGCCGACCTTCCACACGCCGTTCTGGAGCACCGAGGTCCCGGTCTGCCCGGTGGCCACTGCCGTGCCGGCCGCCGTCAGGTCGTACTTCACGTTGGCCTTGGTGGCCGAGGTGACCGAGACGGAGTCGACCTTGGAGGACACCGCCTGCGCAAGCGGGCTCGCCGAGAACGCTCTGATCGCGGACGCGAACTGCGCGCCGTTCTCCAGCAACAGGATGCGCTTAGCGTTCGGGGTCGCGGGGTTAAAGAAGGCCTCCCAATTGGCGGTGATCTCCGCGACGGCAGACCCGCCGGCGGCCGCACTCGAGGACGCCGTCGCCGCTGACGTGGTTGCGGCGGGGGCGGAGGTGGCCACAGTGGAACTCGAGCTGGAGCCGCTGCTCGAGCAGGCGGTTATCGCAAGGGCGAACACCAGGCCAAGAGCCGGAGCCAGGTACAACCGGTGCACGCGCGCGTAATGGAATCGCATTCGTTACGCCTCTCTTCGTCGGCGTGAGGATTAGCACGTTAAGCGGATGAGCAATCGCTGAAAGATTCCTGACCTATTGTCGCTCTGGCGCCCAGGGAGCCGCTCAAGATCGCCGACACACGCGTCAGTGTGGCGCGCTGGCTATTGTGGACGGGTGCGGGTAGCGACCTGGAACGTCAACTCGGTCAAGCAGCGGGTTCCGCGGCTGTTGCCGTGGCTCGACGAACGGCAGCCCGACGTGGTGTGCCTGCAGGAGATCAAGCTCACTCGCGAGGCGTTCACCGAGTTGCTCGGCGCCGAGCTCGCGACCAGGGGTTATGAGTTCGCCGTGCACGGGCAGCCGCAGTGGAACGGGGTCGCGATCCTGTCCAGGGCCGGGCTCGACGATGTGCGCACCGGGCTACCTGACGAGCCCGGCTTTCCCGGCCCCGAGGCGAGGGCGGTCTCCGCGTCGTGCGCCGGCATCCGCGTACATTCCGTCTACGTGCCGAACGGCAGGACGCCGGATTCCGAGCACTACCGGTACAAGCTCGCCTGGCTCGCCGCGCTCAGGAACGCCGTGGCGGCGGGTCCGGAAGCGGCACTGGTCTGCGGCGACATGAACATCGCGCCGGCCGACGCGGACGTGTTCGACCCGGCCGCCTACGTGGGACAGACGCACGTGACGCCGCCTGAGCGCGCCGCGCTCGCCGATCTCGAGGCGCTCGGCCTGCACGACGTCGTCAGGGACCGGTGGCCGGAGAGCCGGGTGTTCACGTACTGGGACTACCGGGCCGGAATGTTCCACCAGGACTTCGGGATGCGCATCGACCTGATCCTGGCCAGCACCCCGGTGGCCGCCCGGGTCAAGGCGGCGTGGGTGGACCGCAAGGCGCGCAAGGGCACCGCGCCAAGCGACCACGCGCCCGTCATCGCCGACCTGGACGAGGCGCCGGATGGCGACATCGGCCCGGTCGTCCCGCCGCCATCGGCCCGCCCCGCACCGCGCGGCACCGTCAAGCTCCCGCAGTCGGGCGCCACGCCCGACTGACCCGGGCTACCGGCCCTTGTTCCGGTAGAGGTGCACAGCGAGCGGAGCGAATACCGCGAGCATCCCCAGCGACCAGCAGACCACCGCCAGTTCGGCGTGCTGCGCCGGCCACGCGTCCACGAGGGCCGCCGGGTTCGGGTTGCCGAACAATTCGCGGCACGCGGCGGCGAGCGAGGACATCGGGTTCCATTCCGCTATCGGCTGGAGCCAGCCAGGCATGCCCTGAGTCGGCACGAAGGCGCTGGAGATAAACGTCAGCGGCAGGAAGATAATGAATCCGGTCTGCTGGGCGGCCTCCGGGCTGCGCAGCACCATGCCGAGGCAGACGCCGGCCCAGGTGAACGCGTACCCGAACAGCAGGGCGAGCGCGAACGCCTCGATGACGTCGCCGGGGCCGGTGTGCACCCGCCAGCCGATGGCGAGCCCGACGCCGGCCACCACCGCGGCGCCGATCACCTGGGTCAGCAGGTCCGCGATCGTGCGTGCGGTGAGCACCGCCGCACGGGACATGGGCAGCGACCTGAACCTGTCGATCAGCCCGGTAGACATGTCGGAGACGACCGCGACCGCGGTCCCCGGCGCGGTCTGCGCCAGGCTCATGCCGAGCATGCCGCCGATCAGGTACTCGTGGTAGTTCCCGCCGCCGGGGATCGCGATGGCGCCGCCGAACACGTAGGCGAACATCAGCACGAACATGACCGGCTGGATCGTCACCTCGGACAGCGTCTCCGGCTC
>DATBBI010000468.1:0-7531 GCA_036271115.1 Trebonia sp. | reverse complement strand
GTCGCGACGCCTGGCGTGTCCGTGACACCCCGGACCGGGTCGGGGAGCGGCGCGCTCGTCATCACCGGCCCGGCCGAGATCCCCGCCGGGCTCGGCGAGGTCGACGTCGTGCTGCCGCTGCTGCACGGCACCTACGGCGAGGACGGCACCATCCAGGGGCTGCTCGAGATGACCGGCATCAGGTACGCGGGGGCGGGGGTGCTCGCCAGTGCGGCGGGCATGGACAAGGAGTACATGAAGCTGCTGTTCACTGCCCGGGGCCTGCCCATCGGGCGGTACGTCGTGGTCCGCGAGCGGGACTGGGGCCCTGACGCCCCCGCGGCGGAGCGCAAGCGCGTGCTCGACGAGATCGGTGAGCTCGGCTGGCCGGTGTTCGTGAAGCCCGCCCGCGGCGGATCCAGCATCGGGACCTCCCGGGTGACCAGGCTGGACGACCTGGAGGCGGCGATCGAGGACGCCAGGCGGTACGACCGCAAGGTCCTCGTGGAGGCCGCTGTCGACGGCGCCGAGGTGGAATGCGCCGTCCTCGAGGGGATCGACGGCGGTCCGCCGGAAGCGAGCGTTCCCGGGCAGATCGTGGTCGATCCGCATTCGGCGTTCTACGACTTCGAGGCCAAGTACCTGGGCGCCGAGTCGAGGATGGACATTCCCGCGCCGATCCCTGCCGCGGCGGTGGAACGGGTCCGCCAGCTCGCGTGCGCGGCGTTCGACGCGATCTCCTGCGAGGGGCTGGCGCGCGTCGACTTCTTCTACACCACGGCCGGCGAGGTCCTCATCAACGAGATCAACACCATGCCGGGCATGACCCCGGCGTCGGGTTTCCCGCTGATGTGGGCGGCGAGCGGGCTGCCGATGCCCGCGCTGATCGACCGCATCATCCAGACGGCGCTGCGCAAGCCCGGGTCATAGGGCGGGGAATGTCTGCGTGACCGGGTAGGTGGCCACGAGCTTGCCGTTCACGAGCTTGTACACCGGCGGACGTGCCCCCGGGTAAATGAGCGTGACCTCGGTGTACCGGCGCTCGGCCGGGTGCACCGACACGCTGCCGCTGCCCCAGAGCACCACGAGCGCCGGGTAGTAATGGATGTGCCCTTCGGCGCAGTCAGGCTTGCAGTCGTTCTCATACTCGGTGCCGTAGCCGCTGGCTAGCCGTGGCGTCCTGCTCGTCCAGTGCAGCCCCTGCAGGCCAGCCCCGTTGTCCGCGCAGGCCAGCACGTAGCTGCCCGGCCTCATCTGGGCCTTCATCTCGCAGTTGAGCACGACGTACGGCGGGCTGGCCGCGGCCGCCGTCCCGGCGGCGGAAGCGCCCGCGGACGCCGTGAGCCCCAGGCCGAGGCCGAGGCCGGCGAGCAGCGTGACAACCCCGGAGGCGATGAGTCCCCGTTTCATTGACGTCCCTCATTCCTTCCGGCTGAGTGATGACATCAATGAAGACTCCGCCGTCCCGCGCCTGGTTGCGGGAGATCGGGGCGGGGTGGACGCCGGGCGTGCAGCGGCGAGCGAGCATGGCGCCATGAACGGCGGACTGCGGCAACGGGAGACCTCCCCGCCCGTACCGCCGCCCGTGATGAGCTACGCCGAGCTAAGTCCGCCGCTACTTCTTCTTGCCGGACTTGCCGGAGCTCGCCTTCGCCGCCGGCTTCGCGGCCGCCTTGGTGCCGTCGTTGACAAGGGCCTTGAAGTCCGCGCCTGGCCGGAACCTCGGCACCGAGGACGCGGGGACGTTGATCGGGGCGCCGGTGGCGGGGTTACGCGCCGTGCGGGCCGGGCGATCAGCCTTCTCGAAGACGCCGAAACCGGTGATCGCGACCTTGTCGCCGCTCGCCACGGCGGACTGGATGGTCTCGAGAACCGCGTTCAGCGCTTCGGTCGCGGACTTCTTGTCCCCCAGGCGACCAGAGATGGCGTCGATCAGATCACGCTTGTTCATATTCACTCCGTTCCCCCAAGGGGAGGCTGCGGGCGAGCTGCACGCCTGCTTCGCGAACCCCTGACCAGCCCGAAATTAGGCGATCATGCTCTGCTACACAATAACCTCGGCGAATATTGCTTGCGTGTCGGGCCTAATCAGGGGTTCAGCGAGGGCGTAAATCACCCGCATTGTGAGCGAATCAGGCTACAGCGTGACGGGCAGCCAGCCGGGGCGGGACGCCTCGAACGCGCCGATCGCGTCCTCGTGCCGGAGCGTCAGGCCGATGTCGTCAAGCCCTTCCATGAGCCGCCAGCGCGTGTAGTCGTCGATCTGGAACGGCTCGACCAGGTCCTCGGCGAGGGCGTCGCCGGTCACCCGGACTTCGCGCTTGTCGAGGTCGACGGTGACCTGGGCCGGCGGCTCAGCCTCGGCCGCGTCCTGGATGAGCGCGACGACCTTCTCCGGCAGGACGACGGGGAGCAGTCCCGCCTTCGTGGCGTTGGTGCGGAAGATGTCGCCGAAGCGCGGCGCGATCACCGCGCGGAAGCCGTAGTCGAGCAGCGCCCAGACGGCGTGCTCCCGCGACGACCCGGTGCCGAAGTCGATCCCGGCCACCAGGATCGTCGCTCCCGCGTAGCGGGGCTGGTTGAGCACGAACGACGGGTCTTCCCGCCAGGCGGCGAACAGGCCGTCGCCGAATCCCTCACGGGTGACCCGCTTGAGGTAGACCGCGGGGATGATCTGGTCGGTGTCCACATTGGTGCGGCGCAGCGGCACGGCCCTGCCGGTGTGCGTGACGAACGGTTCCATGATGATCCTGGTCTCCTTAGAGGTCTGCGGGGGCGGTCAGGCGGCCGGTGACAGCGGTCGCAGCGGCGACGGCCGGTGATACCAGGTGGGTGCGGCCGCCCTTGCCCTGACGGCCCTCGAAGTTCCTGTTGGAGGTGGAGGCGGAGCGCTCCCCCGGCTTGAGGGTGTCGGGGTTCATGCCCAGGCACATCGAGCAGCCGGCGCTGCGCCACTCGGCACCGGCCGCCGTGAAGACCTCGTTGAGCCCCTCGGACTCGGCCTGCGCGCGGACCTGCATCGAGCCGGGGACGACCAGCATGCGGACGCCGTCGGCTACCTTGCGGCCCTTGATGACGCCGGCGGCCGCGCGCAGGTCCTCGATCCTGCCGTTGGTGCAGGAACCGACGAAGACCGTGTCGACCTTGATCTCGCGCAGCGGCGTGCCCGCCGTCAGGCCCATGTAGGTGAGGGCCCGCTCGGTGCCGTTCGGGTCCTTGGTCTCTCCCGGCGCGGGCACGGACGAGCCGAGCGGGAGCGCCTGGCCGGGGTTGGTGCCCCAGGTGACGTACGGGCTCAGCGTGGTGGCGTCGATCGTGACCTCGCGGTCGAAGACCGCGCCCTCGTCGGTCGGCAGGCTCCGCCAGTACTCGACCGCCGTGTCCCAGTCGGCGCCCTGCGGAGCGTGCGGGCGGCCCTTGAGGTAGGCGATCGTGGTCTCGTCGGGAGCGATGAGGCCGGCCCGCGCTCCTGCCTCGATGGACATGTTGCAGACGGTCAGCCTGCCTTCCATCGACAGCGAGCGGATCGCCTCGCCGCGGTATTCGACGATGTACCCCTGGCCGCCGCCGGTGCCGATCTGCGCGATGATCGCGAGAATCAGGTCCTTGGCGGTGACGCTGTCCGGCAGCACGCCTTCGACGTTGATCGCCATCGTCTTCGGCTTGATCTGCGGCAGCGTCTGGGTCGCGAGCACGTGCTCGACCTCGCTGGTGCCGATGCCGAACGCGAGCGCGCCGAAGGCGCCGTGCGTGGACGTGTGCGAGTCACCGCAGACGATCGTCAGGCCCGGCTGGGTCAGCCCGAGCTGCGGGCCGATGACGTGCACGATGCCCTGGCCGACGTCCCCCATCGGGTGCAGCCGGACGCCGAACTCGCCGGCGTTCCTGCGCAGCGTCTCGAGCTGCGTGCGGGAGACCGGGTCGGACACCGGGCTGCCCGGACCCTCGATCGGCGTTCCAGGGCCGATGCCGGGGGTCGTGGGGACGTTGTGGTCCTCGGTCGCGATCGTGAGGTCGGGCCGCCTGACCTTGCGGCCGGCGGCACGCAAGCCGTCGAAGGCCTGGGCGCTGGTGACCTCGTGCACGAGGTGCAGGTCGATGAAGAGCAGGTCTGGTTCACCCTGCTGGCTGCGCACCACATGGGCATCCCAGATCTTCTCCGCGAGCGTGCGAGGCGCGCTGCTCATGCGGTCCATCTCCTCCGGCTAGGCTCTCTTGAAGTTGCGTCTCAAGATTTGAGACGGCAATATCAGTACATGAACAATACTAGTGGCGTTGGCGTGCTGGACAAAGCCGTTTGGGTACTCGCCGCCGTGGAGAGCGGTCCGGCCACCCTCGCGCAACTGGTCAGCGCCACCGGCCTGGCGCGGCCGACGACCCACCGCATCGCCGTCGCGCTCGAGCATCACCGGCTGCTCGCCAGGGACGTGCAGGGCAGGTTCGTGCTCGGACCGCGGATCGCCGAGCTGGCCTCGGCCGCCGGCGAGGACAGGCTGCTCGCTTTCGCTCAGCCGGTGCTCGTCCAGCTGCGCGACCTGACCGGGGAGAGCGCGCAGCTGTACCGCAGGCAGGGCGACGTCCGGGTGTGCGTCGCCGCCGCCGAGCGGGCCAGCGGCCTGCGCGACACGGTGCCGGTCGGCGCGGCGCTGCCGATGACCGCGGGCTCGGCGGCGCAAGTGCTGCTCGCCTGGGAAGAGGGCGAGCGGATGCACCGCGGGCTGCGCGGCGCCAAGTTCACGGCGGCCACGCTGGCCAGTGTGCGCAGGCGCGGCTGGGCCGCCAGCGCGGCGGAACGCGAGCCCGGCGTCGCGTCCGTGTCCGCCCCCGTCCGCGGCGCGGGCGGCAAGGTGCTCGCCGCCATCTCCGTATCGGGCCCGATCGAGCGGCTGACCCGCTCGCCAGGGCGGCTGCACGCCGCGGCGGTCGTCGCGGCCGGGGAGAAGATAAGTGACCTGCTCAGAACCGAGGCCAGCGTCGGGCCCCTGTCTGCGGCGGGCACCAACAACACTGAGGCCGGCTTGTGACGCGCATCTCGTTAGCGAAGCGTACGGCCTTTGGTCCTACCGTTTACGGGCCGGCGCGGTTTAGGGTCGAAAACGCGGTTAACCGCGTGGAACAGCGAAGCATGGGGTGCCTATATGAGAAGGTCACACCGATGAAGGTGGCTGTCGTTAAGGAGAGCGCGCCGGGCGAACGGCGCGTCGCCCTGGTCCCTGAGACCGTGCCGCGGCTGACGCAGGCCGGTCTCGAGGTGCTGGTCGAGCAGGGTGCCGGAGACGGCGCCTGGTTCCCGGACAGCGCCTACAGCAAGGCCGGGGCGAGCATAGTCAAGACCGATGACCTGTACGCGATGGCGGACGTCATCCTGACGGTGACCAGGCCGGACGAGGCGCAGGTCGGCAGGCTCCGAGCCGGCCAGACGGTGATCGGCATGCTGTCGCCGCTCATCGAGCCCGCGCTGGCGGCGGCCCTCGCGGCCAAGGGCGTGACGGCGATCTCACTGGACGGGCTGCCGCGCACGCTGACCCGCACCCAGGTGATGGACGCGCTGTCGTCACAGGCCAACGTGGCCGGCTACAAGGCCACGCTGCTCGCGGCCGCGGCGTACGGCAGGTTCTTCCCGCTGCTGATCACCGCCGCGGGCACGGCGCGGCCCGCCAAGTTCCTCGTGCTCGGCACCGGGATCGCCGGCCTGCAGGCGATCGGCACCGCGCGGCGGCTCGGCGCCCAGGTCAGCGGCTACGACGTGCGGCCCGCGTCCAAGGGCGAGGTCGAGTCGCTCGGCGCCACGTTCATCGAGCTCACGGCCGTCAGCGACGGCGCCGGCCAGGGCGGCTACGCCCGCGAGCTGACCGCCGAGGAACGCCAGGCCCAGCAGGCCGAGCTGACCGCGCACATCGCGCGGCACGACGTGGTAATCACCACGGCGCAGGTGCCCGGCCGCAGGCCGCCGCTGCTCGTCACCGAGGACGCGGTGAAGGCGATGGCCGCCGGCTCGGTGATCGTGGACATGGGCGCCAGCACGCTGGGCGGCAATGTCGCGGGATCGGTGCCCGGCGAGACTGTGGCGACGGAGAACGGCGTCACGATCATCGGCGCGCAGAACCTGCCGTCGAGCGTGCCGACCGCCTCGTCCAACGCCTACTCGCGGAACATCTCCGCGCTGCTGCTGTCCATGGTCACCGACGGCGCGCTGGTCATCGACCCGGCCGACGAGGTGCAGGCCGGGGTCGTCGTCGCACACGACGGCCAGGTCGTGAACCCGGCCGTGGCGAAGCTGCTGCACCCCGCCGAGCGAACCGGAGGAGCCGACGATGTCGACCGCGCTGGTAACTGACCTGACCATCTTCGTGCTGGCGCTGCTCGTCGGCATCGAGGTCATCGGCAAGGTGCCCGCGACCCTGCATACGCCGCTGATGTCGGCGGCCAACTCGATCCACGGGATCGTGCTGGTGGGCGCGCTGCTCATCGGCCTGACCGCACACGACGCCGTCGGCTACATCCTCGCGTTCGTGGCCGCGTTCTTCGCCGCCGCTAACGTGGTCGGCGGCTACGTGGTCACCGGCCGGATGCTGAAGATGTTCCGCCGTAAGGCCGCACCGCCGCCGGTCAAGGAACCCCAGCCGGCCGAGGCCGCTGGCCCGGCGGAGCAGCGGGAGAGCGTGCGGTCATGACCACTTTCACCAACAGCATCCAGCTCGTCTACGTGCTGGCGGCCGCCTGCTTCGTCATCGGCCTGCACCTGATGAACTCGCCGGCCACCGCCAGGCGCGGCAACCAGGTCTCCACGGCCGGGATGGTGGTCGCGGTCGTCGCCACGCTGGTCCTGCTAATCCACGAAGGCACCGTCACCGCGGTCGGGTGGACCGTGCTAATCGTCGGCGCCCTGCTCGGCTCCGCGGTCGGCCTGTGGTCCGCCAGGACCGTGCAGATGACCGCCATGCCGCAGCTCGTGTCCATGTTCAACGCGGTCGGCGGCGGCGCCGCCGCGCTGGTCGCCATCTACGGCTACATCCACGACGAGTCGGCCCCGGGCGGTGTGCTCGGCAGCACCACGGTCTTCACGGTGCTCGACGTGCTCATCGGCTCGGTGACGTTCACCGGGTCGCTGATCGCCGCGGGCAAGCTCCAGGGCCTCATCACCGGCTCGCCGGTGATGATCAAGGGCGGCCGGGTCATCAACCTCGCGCTGATCGTCGTGGCGCTCGGGTCGGCGGCGTTCATGTTCACCACGGCGAGCCTGCCCGCTCTGCTGCTGGTGGTGCTGGCCTCGCTCGCGTTCGGCGTGCTGATGGTGCTGCCGATCGGCGGCGCCGACATGCCGGTCGTGATCTCGCTGCTCAACGCGTTCACTGGCACCGCGGTCGCGATGGCCGGGTTCGTCATCCAGAACTGGGCCCTGATCATCGCAGGCGCGCTCGTCGGCGCCTCGGGCGGCATTCTCACCAAGCTGATGGCCGACGCGATGAACCGGTCGCTCGCCAACATCATGCTCGGCGGCTTCGGCACCGGTGACACGGCGGTCGCGGCGGTGATGGCCGGCGACGCGCAG
>DATBBI010000467.1:0-15194 GCA_036271115.1 Trebonia sp. | reverse complement strand
CTTGCCGTCCGGGGCGATGACAAAGACCGCCGGGCTCTGATCGGCCTGGCTCTGGCTGATCGTCACGCCGCCGACGCTGTAGGCCTGCCAGACGCTCCGCAGCTGTGACGAAGAGCCGGTCAGGAAGCTCCACCGGGGAAGCATCCCGTGGAACTCCGAATACGACCGCACGTCAGAGACGGAAATCGCCGTCGGGCTGGCGTCGATGCCGAGCAGCTGGACCTGGGACCCGGCCGCACCCAGCATGGTCTTGGCGTCGAGCAGCGCGGCCGTGGTCATCGGGCCGAGCGTCGTGGACCCGGGGTCCGTGAACGCCAGGATCACGACCTTGCCGCGGTAGGACCGCAGCGAGACCGGCTGACCGGACTGGCCGGTGAGCGTGAAGGCGGGCGCGGCGCCCGACAGGGACTTGCCAGGGTCGAGGCCCGGATTCTCCGCGAGCAGGGTGCTTTGCGGGATGCTTGCGCCGCTGGCCGGCGGCCCGGTCATCGTGTGGATGACGATCCCGGCGGCGACCGCGAGCACCAGGAAGCCCGCGACCGAGGCGCCGACGACAGGCCGCCGCAGCTGCCGAGGAAGCGAGGCGAGCCACGGCCGCCACCGCCGCATCACTCGCGGGCCGAAGCGCCGCGCTAGCCGGTAGAGCACATCGGCGGCGGCAAGGCACGCTATCGCGATCAGCGCATACTCCGCGAACTGACGCCGGGAGATGCCGTGCGATGGCGTCGCGGGCGCGGCGGGCGTGGCGAGCTTGATGCCCGAGGCGGCGGCGAGCGTCTGCACGGCCGTCACGGCGGCGGTGGTCAGGCCGTCGCCGCCCGCGCCAACGTCGACCAGGGACAGCACCTGGTAGGCCGACCCGGACGGATGGCCAGTCCAGTTGAAGCCGAACCCGTTCGGCATCACGATCAGCAGCCGCTGCTTGTAGACGAGCGACAGCTCGACGCCGAGGAAGCTCGCGTACGCGGACGGCTTATCCCACAGCGCGGTGACCGCGCCCAGGTCGACGGGCGCGCCGATGATCGCCACCCGGATGGGGAAGCCCGCATGCGCCGCCGACGCCAGCAGGCTCGCCACCTCCGCCTGCTGCCCGGTGGACATGCCCGACTCGGAGGTCACGAACAGGTTCTGGTAGACCAGCACGTCGCTCGCCGGGTCCCCGTCGGCGCGCGCGGCGGGCGCGAACGCGCCTAGCGCGCAGCAGGCAAGCAAGACGGCCGCCAGAAGCCAGCGGCCGCGCGTCAGCCCACCCCTGTCGCGTCGCATGTCCGATTAGTCTCTCCCGAGACGCCCTGGGTTCCTGGCGTAACCTGATTACGCTCCGAACTCCGGGCGCCGACCCACTCCGAGGGTATGCGGAAATGAAATGGAGAAAGCGCGACGCAGATCACAATCGTGCGCAATCTCCAGCGGCTCGCAGCGCTGATCATAGCCGCGGCCATCGCGACCGGTTGCGGAACCGGGCACAGCTCCCAGGGGGGCGGTCCCGGCGGCTCGAACCCCGCTGACGCGCAGATCCCGCAGGGACTGCTCAGTCAGGCGCGGCCGATCGGAGCCGGCCCGGACTTCCAGCCCCCGGCGACGGGCCCGGTCACCGGAGCGTGCCTGCCCGCGCTCGGGCCACGCGACGGCGTGCACGTGGAAGTGTTCGGCGCCAATCGCGTCGTGCTGCTGCCCGCCGGGATCGGCGTCCGCTCGCCGCAGACGTCCGTGACCGGCCGGATCACCCAGGCGAGCTGCTACGGCGCGCTGGTCACGCTGGACCCGACGGGCCTCGTGCTCGTCCGTCCCGGCGCCGGCCTCACGGTGGCCGCGCTGTTCCGGTCCTGGGGGCAGCCGCTGTCCGCGACCCGGCTGGCGTCATTCCGGGCGGCGGCCGGAACGCGCGTTGCGGTCTTCGTTGACGGCCGTCCCTGGCCGGGCGCGCCGGGCGCGGTGCCGCTCACCCGGCACGCCGAGATCGTGCTCGAAGTGGGACCGCACGTGCCGCCGCATTCGTCCTACGCCTTCCCGCCGGGCAGCTGAGCCCTGAGCCGCGGGCAATCCCCGCGGCATCGCCGGCCGTATTCCGAAACGGGCTTGGTCAACGACGGGTGGTTCGGGTGGCAGAGATGTTTTTCGTTCCGGTGCGGGACAGCGGGGCCGGGACGCTGGCCTTGCAGACCGGACGGCAGCGGTCCGGCGAGCGGGTCGGCCTGGCGTTCACCACCGAGGACTCGCTGCTCTTGACCATGGGCTCATCCCGTCGGTGGGTCCGCCTTGGCGGTCAGGCGCTCAGAGACATGCTGTCGCCGCTCGGGGTCCGGCATATCCTGGTCGATCCGGTGCCATCGCGCGGTTCAGCACGACAGGGGAAGGAACCGGACATAGCCATCCCGATCGTCGTGCACTAGACATAGATATATGGCGAATAACGGTGACAGGCGAAGCGCGACGTGGTTCGGGGCAACGGGACGGGCAGGGATGACCCACCGGTCGTGGATGCGCAGTCAGGGATTCACGACCGAGGTGTTCGACGGGCGGCCGGTGATCGGCATCGCGACCACCTGGTCGGAACTGGCGCCCTGCAACGTCCACCTGCACCGCGTCGCCGAATCGGTCAAGCGTGGCGTCTGGCAGGCCGGCGGCTTCCCGCTGGAGTTCCCCACGATGGCGCTCGGCGAGACGCTGCTGCGGCCCACCGCGATGCTGTACAGGAACCTGCTGGCCATGGAGGCCGAGGAACTGTTCCGCGCCAACCCGCTGGACGGCGTCGTGCTGCTGTCCGGCTGCGACAAGACCACCCCCGGCCTGCTGATGGCGGCCTCGAGCGTGGACCTGCCCGCGATCATGGTCACCGGCGGCCCGAAGCTGAACGGCAAGTACCAGGGCACCGACGTCGGCTCGGGCACCGCGGTGTGGCGCTGGGAGGAAGACCTGCTGGCCGGCCGGATGACGCAGGAGGAGTGCTTCTTCGCCGAGGGCTGCATGTCCCGCTCCGACGGGCACTGCATGACGATGGGCACCGCGTCCACGATGGCGTCGGCGGCCGAGGCGCTCGGCATGCAACTGCCCTACTCCGCGGCCTGGCCGGCCGTTGACTCACGCCGGTATGAGACCGCGCAGCGTGCCGGGCAGGTCATCGTCGACCTGGTGAACAGCGACCTGACCCCGTCCAAGATCATGACCAGGCAGGCGTTCGAGAACGCGATCCGGGTCAACGCCGCGATCGGCGGCTCCACGAACGCGGCGATTCATCTGCTGGCGATCGCCGGCCGCCTCGGCGTCCCGCTCAGCCTTGACGACTTCGACGCGCTCGCCGCCGACGTGCCCACGCTGGTGAACCTGCAGCCGAGCGGGCAATACCTGATGGAGGACTTCTGCTACGCCGGCGGCCTGCCCGCGGTGATGCGCGAGCTAGGCGGGCTGCTGCACGGCGACGCGATCACCGTCACCGGCCGCACCGTCGCGGAGAACGTGGCCGACGCGCCGTGCTGGAACCGGGATGTCATCCACGCGATGGACGCGCCGCTGCAGCCAGCGGGCACCGGCACAGCCGTGCTGCGCGGCAACCTCGCGCCGGACGGCGCGGTGATCAAGCAGTCCGCCGCCTCGCCGCACCTGCTCAAGCATCGCGGCCCGGCCCTGGTCTTCGACTCCCCCGAGGCCTACTACGCGGTCGTCGCCGATCCGGACCTCGACGCCGACGAGAACACCGTGCTGGTCATCCGGTACTGCGGTCCGAAGGGCTACCCCGGCATGCCCGAGGTAGCCAACGTTCCGCTGCCGAAGAAGCTGCTGAACCGCGGCGTACGGGACATGGTGCGGATCTGCGACGGCCGGATGTCAGGCACCGCCTACGGCACGGTCGTGCTGCACGTCTCCCCCGAGGCCGCCGCCGGCGGCGCGCTCGCGCTGGTCCGTACCGGCGACTGGATCACGCTCGACGTCCCGTCCCGCGCTCTCACGCTCGAGGTGCCCGACGAGGAGCTCGCGCGCCGCCGCGCGGAGTGGACCGCTCCGCCGCCCGCGGCCGCCCGCGGCTGGACCCGCCTCTTCACCGACCACGTGCTTCAGGCCGACACCGGCGCCGACCTGGACTTCCTCATCGGCGCCAGCGGTCACGAGGTCGGTCGCGACTCGCATTAATGTCCGGAATGTACGCGACTGACTCTCTCGCTATCAGCCTCTCCTTATATAAATACAACCTGATATGATGGCGGCGTGCACGCGTTCGACGTCCTCGGTGAACCGGTCCGGCGGCGCATCCTGGAACTGCTCGCCGACGGCGAGCGGACATCCGGCGAGGTGACCGCGGCCATCCAGGCGGAGTTCGGCATCTCGCAGCCGGCGGTGTCAGCGCACCTGCGGGTCCTGCGAGAAAGCGGTTTCGCCACGGTCCGGGCGGCGGGCGCCCGGCGGCTGTATGCGGTGGACGCCGCGCCGCTGCGAGAGATCGGCGAGTGGCTCGACCAGTTCCGCCGGTTCTGGGAGCAGCGCCTAGACGCGCTGGCCACGGAGCTGGCCAGGGGGAAGCACGCACGGCAACGGGAGACGGAGGAAGCATGAGCGAGATCATCGACCAGATCAGCCAGGCGCACCGCGCGGTCCGCGGCGGCGGCGGGGGTGGTAGGGGCAGCGACACCGTGACCCGCACCGTCGTGGTGCGGCGTGCCTTCCCGGCCCCGATCGAGGACGTGTGGGACGCCTGCACCACCGCCGACCGGATCGGCCGCTGGCTCATGCCGGTCACCGGGGACCTGCAGCTGGGCGGCACGTACCAGCTCGAAGGCAACGCCGGCGGCGAGGTCCTGAGCTGCGAGCCGCCCCGGCTGCTCCGGGTGACCTGGGGCATGGGCGAAGGGCCCGCGTCAGAAGTAGAGGTCCGGCTGGCCCCGGGCGACGGCGCGGAAACCGTGCTGGAGCTGGCGCACACCGCGGTCGTCGACCCGGAGTTCTGGGCCAAGTACGGGCCGGGCGCGGTGGGCGTCGGCTGGGACCTGGCGCTGCTCGGATTGTTCCTGTACCTGAGCACGGGCCGGGACCGGCCGGAGGATCCCGCCGCCTGGGCCGCGAACCCGGACGCGCGGGAGTTCATCACCCGCAGCAGCGAGGCCTGGGGCGTGGCATCCAGCCAGGCCGGCACGCCCGAGACGGCAGCGGCCGCCGCCGTCGCCGAGACCACCGCCTTTTACCTGCCGCCGCTGCCCGGCGGCGGCGCCGCGTAATCGCGGCGGTGAGTTTCGGCTCCTCGGCCAGTCCTACTAAGCGAAAGGCAATAAATCGCGGAGAGGAACAGCCATGGAAGACCGGTCTCGCTGGGTGGCCCTGGGAGTGCTGTGCACCGGGATGCTGATGATCGTCCTTGACATGACCATCGTGAACGTGGCATTGCCGTCCATTCAGGCCGATCTGGGTTTCTCGCAGTCGAGCCTGGCCTGGGTGGTCAACGCGTACCTGATCGCGTTCGCCGGACTGCTGCTGCTGGCCGGACGGCTCGGTGACCTGGCCGGCCGCAGGAACGTCTTCATGGCCGGCCTTGGCGTTTTCACCGTTGCCTCACTGTTGTGCGGGGTCGCGGCCAACCAGGAGATGCTGGTCGCGGCGCGGTTCCTGCAGGGCATTGGCGGCGCGCTCACCTCGGCCGTGATCCTCGGCATGATCGTGACGATGTTCGCCAACCCGCGGGAGCAGGCCAAGGCGATCGGCGTCTTCGCCTTCGTCGCCTCCGCGGGCGCCGCCGTGGGGCTGCTCGCCGGGGGCATCCTCACCCAGTTCCTGAACTGGCACTGGATCTTCTTCGTCAACCTGCCGATCGGCGTGATCACGGTCGTCGCCGCTCGGCAGCTGATCGAGGCGGACCGGGGCGCCGGGCTGCGGGCCGGCGCCGACGTGGCGGGCGCGCTGCTGATCACCGGCGCGATGATGCTCGGCGTGTTCACGATCGTCGGCCCCGCGGCGACCGGCGGCTGGCTGGCCGCCAAGACCCTGGGCTTCGGCGCCGGCTCGCTCGTGCTGCTCGGCGGCTTCCTCATCAGGCAGCACACCGCGCGGAACCCGCTCATGCCGCTGCGGATCTTCGCCTCGCGCACCGTGACCGGCGCGAACCTGGTCCAGGTTCTCAGCACCGCGGGCATGTTCGGGATGTTCTTCCTCGGTTCGCTGTACCTGCGCCGGATCCTCGGCTATGACCCGCTGCAGATCGGTCTGGCCTTCCTGCCCGTCGCCGTGGTGATGGGCACCCTGTCGGTGCGTTACACCGATCGGCTGGTCATGCGCTTCGGTGCCCGCACGCCGATGATCGCGGGCCTCGGCCTGATCGCCGCCGCGCTGGCCCTGTTCGCCAGCGCCCCGGCCAGCGGCGGCGGGTACCTGAGCCACGTCTTCCCCGTCGCGGTACTGGCCGGCACCGGCGCCGGCCTGTGCTTCCCCGCCCTGATGGCGCTGGCCATGTCCAGCGCCACCCCGCAGGACGCGGGCCTGGCTTCCGGCCTGGTGAACGCGACCGCTCAGGTCGGCGGCGCGCTCGGGCTGGCGGTGCTGGCAACCGTCTCCGCGTCACGGACCAGCGCGCTGCTGGCGCAGCACCGCCCGGCGGCGGTCGCCCTGACCAACGGCTACCACCTGGCATTCTGGATCGCATGCGGCCTGGTGGTCGCGGCGGCAGCGGTCGCCGCGACCGTGCTGCGCTCGCAGCCCGCGCTCGCGCAGTCGCCTGAGCCCCAGCCGGCGCCCGAGCTCGTCACAGCCTGCCCGCGCGGTTAAGGAGCGTCCGGGAAGGCCAAGACCGTCTTGATGTCGTCGGGCTGCCGCGCGTAGGCGTCGGCCCACTGGTCCAGCGGCACCTGGCGGGTGATCAGGTCGGCGAGCCACCGGGGATCGGCCTGGGCCAGCGCCTTGGCAGCCAGTTCGTAGTGCTGCCGGTTGGCGTTGACCGAGCCGAACAGGACCGAGTTCTGCAAGACCATGTTCCGGTTGAGCAGCCCGGGGTCGATGACCGATTCGGCGCCGACCGGGGAGACCCCGGTGAGGCAGATGATCCGGTACCGGGGATGGGCTGGTCCGGCTCCCAGCAGCAACTGGACAAAGCCGGTGCATTCGATGACGATGTCGGCCTCCGCGGCCGCCTCGATGGCGTCTCCGCTGGTGACATAGGTTGCCCCGAGCCGCCGGACCATCTCCGGCTTGCGGCCTTCGGTAACCCGGTCGAGCACGTAGGTCTGGTGGCCGCGCTGGACGGCCAGCAGCGCGGCCAGCAGCCCGATTGGCCCGGCCCCGGTGACTAGCACCGCCTGCGGCGCCCAAGCGGCCCGCCGTCCGATCTTCTCGATGTGGTCCCAGGCTTTGGCCACCACGGTGGTCGGCTCGAGCAGCACGCCGAGGACGCCGAGAGCGGGATCCACCGCGACCAGGTACTCGGGATGAATCCGGTAGCGCTCGGACGCGTAACCGTGGCGGCCCTTGATGCCCCGCTCGGTGTATCCGCCGTTGATGCACATGTCCCAGTGCCCCACCGCGCATGCCGGGCACGGCACTGGGTCGCGCCGCCGGACGATGCCGACGACCAGGTCTCCGGTCCTGAACCCGCTTCCCGGGGCGGCTTCGGCCACCCGGCCTAGTGATTCGTGCCCGATGATCAGCCGGTCCTGCCCTGGCGGCGCTGACCCGTACTCGCCGTTGATGATCTCCAGATCGGTGCCGCAGATGCCGATCGCCTGCGTCCGCACCAGGACCGGCCCGTCCTCCATCGGCGGTTCGGGCATGTCCGTGAGCGCCACGGAGTCTCTCTTTCCTGGCACGACCGTGATGGCACGCATACTGTCACCCTGGCACCCGGCCACCATCTCACTATCACCCGGCTGGGATGAAAAGCAGGCCGGAATCATGCGCGCCGGATGATGCCCGCCCGGCGGCTGCGGCGGCAGACTGCCCTAGATCAGATGACCGCAGTGTGCCGTGAAGGGGGTGGCGGTGACCACGCCAGCAGACCCGTTCGCTGTCGTGCGTACCAAGCAGTACGCGGTTCTCCTGATCATGGCCGCGGTCCTGGGCGTGGTGATCTCGTTCCTGGTCTACTGGTACCTCAAGCTGGTCACCGACATGCAGACCTGGGTCTTCACCGACCTGCCCAAGGGTCTGGGCTTTCACGGCGAGCCGCCGTGGTGGCCGCTGCTGCCGCTGGCGGTGGCCGGAGCGCTTGTCGGGGCGACGATCCGGTACCTGCCCGGGCGAGGCGGCCACTCGCCGGCTGACGGCTTTCACCCGGGCGGCATTGCCGCCCCGGTCGACCTGCCCGGCATCTTTCTCGCGTCCCTCGCGGGCCTGTCGCTGGGCGCGGTGATCGGGCCGGAGGCACCGACGATCGCCCTGGGCGGCGGGCTGGCGGTCCTGGCGGTCAAGCTGGTCAGGCGCGACGTGCCGCAGCAAACCGCCGCGGTCATCGCGGCGACCGGCAGCTTCGCGGCGATCAGCACGCTGCTCGGCAACCCGCTGTCGGGGGCGGTCTTGCTGCTCGAGGCCTCCGGGCTTGGCGGCGCGACGGCCACCATCGCGCTGCTTCCTGGCCTGGTCGGCGCGGGCATCGGGTCGCTGATCTTCCTCGGCCTGGGCTCGCTGACCGGATACGGGACATTCTCCCTGGCGGTACCGGACCTTCCCCCGGCCGCGCACCTGAACATCGCGCAGCTCGGCTGGGCCGTGGCCATCGGCGCGGCGGCCGCCGTGGTCGCCTCCGGGATCAAGCGGCTGGCCCTGTTCGTGCGCCCCCACCTGGAGCGACTGCTCCTGCTGCTGACGCCGCTGGCCGGCCTGGCCGTCGCGGGGCTGGCGATCGCGTACGCCGAGGGCACCGGAAAATCGTCATCGGACGTGCTGTTCTCCGGGCAGTCGGCGCTGCCCCCGCTGCTCGAGCATGCCGCGAGTTACACCGGCGGCGCACTGGTTCTGCTGGTGGTGTGCAAGGCGCTGGCGTACTCCATCTCGCTGGCCGGCTTCCGCGGCGGCCCGGTCTTCCCCGGGATGTTCATCGGCGCGGCGGGCGGAATGGCGCTGTCGCACCTGCCAGGCCTGCCGCTGATCGCCGGCGCCGCCATCGGGATCGGCGCGATGACGGCCGGGATGCTGCAGCTCCCGCTCACGGCGGTGCTGCTCACCACCCTGTTCCTCGGCACCGACGGGGTCGCCACGATGCCGCTGACGATCATCGCCGTCGTGACGTCGTTCGTGCTGTCCAAGTGGCTGGCCGGGCCGCCGTCACAGCCAGCAGCCGGATCATCCCCGCAGGGTGATGCTGAGCTGCCTAGCGGCGGGAGTACCGTTGCCCGGGGGTAATGATCATGACAGAGAGCTACGACGTCATCATCGTTGGTACGGGAGCGGGAGGCGGGACGCTGGCCCGGACGCTCGCGCCCTCGGGCAAGCGGATCCTGCTGCTTGAGCGCGGCGACTTCCTGACCCGCGAGAGCGAGAACTGGGACCCGGGACCGGTGTTCGTCGACGGGCGGTACATATCGCCCGACACCTGGTACGACGGAGCCGGCACGCCGTTCCAGCCACAGGTGCATTACTTCGTCGGCGGCGCGACCAAGCTGTACGGCGCCGCGCTGTACCGGCTGCGACCGCAGGACTTCACCGAGATGCGGCACGCCGACGGCATCTCCCCCGCCTGGCCGATCGGCTATGACGAGTTCGAGCCCTGGTACACCAAGGCCGAGTGGCTGTACCAGGTGCACGGGGAGCACGGCACCGATCCCACCGAAGGCGGCTGGTCGAGGCAGTACCCGTGGCCGCCGGTCTCCCATGAGCCGCGGATACAGGAAATCTCCGACGCCCTCGAGCGCGGCGGCTACCATCCTTTCCCCGCGCCCTGCGGGATCCTGCTGAACGAGGCGGACCGGACCGCCAGCGAGTGCATCCGGTGCGCCACCTGCGATGGTTACCCGTGTCTTGTGCACGCCAAGGCCGACGCCGACATCATCGCGGTCCGGCCGCTGCTCGGCGTGCCCACCGTGACGCTGCTGACGAGGGCCGAGGTGGTGCGCCTGGAGACCGACCCGGCCAGCCGGACGGTCACTGGCGTTGTCGTGGACCGGGGCGGCGACGGCAAGGAAGAGGTGTACCGCGGCGACATCGTGGTCCTGGCGGCCGGCGCGGCGAACACCGCCAAGATCCTGCTCAGGTCGGCGTCTGAGGCCTGCCCTAACGGCCTGGCGAACGGCTCGGACCAGGTTGGGCGCAACTACATGTACCACAACAGCAAGGCGGCGGTGGCGCTGGGCAAGGAGCCCAACGACACCGTCTTCCAGAAGACGCTGGCGATCAACGACTTCTATTTCGCGGGCGACGACCGGGAATGGCCGCTCGGCAACATCCAGATGCTGGGCAAATCCAACGCCATGGCCATGAAGGGCGAGGAGCCGCACCTGACCAAGCTCGCCCCGCGGTGGAGCCTGGATGAGGTCGCCAGGCACGCCGTTGACTTCTGGCTCACCACCGAGGATCTCCCGAAGCCGGACAACCGGGTCACCGTCGACCGCGATGGCAACGTGCATCTCGCGTACGCCGACACCAACGACAGCGAGGCGGCGGGCCTGTACGCCGAGTTCAGGAAGCTGCTCAACCACATCGGCATGTCCGAGCACCACGTCCTGCACAAGAACTTCTACATGAGCATGAACGTCCCGATCGCGGGCTGTGCCCACCAGGCGGGCACGTGCCGGTTCGGCGCCGACCCGGCCACCTCGGTGCTGGACGTCAACTGCAAAGCGCACGAGGTCAACAACCTGTACGTGACCGACACCAGCTTCTTCCCGAGCATCGGCGCGGTCAACCCGGCGCTGACCGCGATCGCCAACGCGATCCGCGTCGGCGAGCACATCGCGGACCGGCTCGGCGCCAGCGTGAGCACCAGCGCCCAGGGCTGGGCCCCCGCGCAGCGCCAGGCCCCCGCGCAAGAGCCCTCGGCCGCCGAAAGGAACTAGAGGAGACATGGCAACAGAGAAAGTGGACGCGCTGGTGATCTTCGGGGCGACCGGGGACCTGGCCAAGCTGGAGACCTTTCCCGCGCTGGTGGGACTCGTCAAGCGAGGCGTGCTCGACGTCCCGGTGATCGGGGTGGCCAAAAGCGGCTGGGGGCTGCAGCAGTTCCGCGACTACGCCGTCGCGTCGCTGAAGCTCAACGGGATGGACCCGGACGAGCCGGCCGCCGTGAAGATGCTCAATCTGCTGCGGTACGTGGACGGGGACCTCGGTGACGAGGCCACCTACAAAGAGATGTCCGATCAGATCGGCGCGGGCCAGAAGGTGCTCTACTACATGGAGGTACCCGCTCAGCTGTTCGGGCGGATCGCCCAGGGCATCGCCGGCGCCGGCCGCAACGTCGGCGCGCGGGTCATGGTGGAAAAGCCGTTCGGCACCGACCTGGCCAGCTCCCGCGAACTCAACGAGATCATGCACCGGCACTTCGACGAAGACGCGATCTTCCGCGTCGACGACTGGCTGGCCTTCGACCCGGTGGAGAACGTGCTGTTCGTGCGGTTCGCCAACTCCGCCATCGAGCCGCTGCTCAACAGGAACTACGTGCAAAGCATCCAGATCACGATGGCCGAGGCGTTCGACGTCTCCGACCGCGGCCGGTTCTACGACCGCACCGGCGCCATCAGGGACGTGCTGCAGAACCACATGCTCCAGGTGCTGGCCACCGTGCTCGCCGAACCGCCGGCCGGGACCGGCCTGGAGTTCTGGCGCGACGCCAAGCAGACCGCGGTGAACGCGCTGAGCCAGCTGACCCCCGAGCACACGGTGCGCGGCCAGTACGAGGGCTACCGCCAAGTCGACGGCGTGGACCCGGATTCGACCGTCGAGACCTACGTCGCGATCCGGCTCGCCTCCAACACCTGGCGCTGGGCCGGGGTGCCGATCCTGATCCGGGCGGGCAAGACCATGGCGGTCACCGCCACCGAGATCTGCATCACCATGAAACCGCCGCCGCACGACGTGTTCGGCATCGAGCCCGCCCTTCCCGAGGACACGCTGCGGTTCCGGATCTGGCCGGAGACGCAGGTCAGCCTCACCGTGCACGGCAAGAAGCCGGGCGCGGGCTGGGAGCCGCAGGCGCAAGAGCTCACCTTCGCCGAGCAGCCCGGGTCGGACATCCGCCCCTACGACCGGCTGATCGGCGCCGCGCTGGACGGGGACCGGTGGCTGTTCGCGAGCCAGGAGACCGTGGAGGCCGCCTGGAAGATCGTGGAGCCGGTCCTCGGCGACGTCGTCCCCGTCCACCCCTACGCCAAGGGCAGCTGGGGACCCGCGGAAGCCGAGCGGCTGCTGGATCCCGGGGACTCCTGGCACGACCCGGCCTGACCGCCGGCGTCGAGCAGAAAGAGGACGCTGGGATGACCGAACCGCAGAGCAAGGGCCGGGTCGTGATCGTCGGCGGCGGCTTCGGAGGCCTGTTCGCCGCCCGCGCGCTGCGCAACGGCCCGTACTCCGTCACGCTCGTCGACCGCTCGCCGCAGCATGTGTTCCAGCCGCTGCTGTATCAGTGCGCGACCGGGATCCTGTCCGAGGGGCAGATCACCGCCCCGCTGCGCCGGGTCCTGCGCGGCCACCGTAACGTGCGGTGCGTCACGGCGAAGGCCATCGACATCGACCCTGCCGGCCACACGCTCACGTGCCTGCTGCCGGGCGCCGAGCGCATCAGCATCCCGTACGACCACCTGATCGTGGCCGCGGGAGTCGGCCAGTCCTACTTCGGCCACGACGAGTTCGCCCAGTACGCGCCAGGGATGAAGACCATCTCCGACGTGCTCACCATCAGGCGGCGCGTCTTCGGGGCGTTCGAGATGGCCGAGACCGCTACTGATCCCGAAAACGGCGCGAGTGGCTCACGTTCGCCCTGGTCGGCGCCGGACCGACGGGCGTCGAGCTGGCCGGGCAGATTCGCGAGCTCGCGACCAAGACGCTGGCGCACGAGTACCGGCAGGCCAATCCCGAGGACGCGCGGGTGCTGCTGTTCGACGGGGGCCAGGCGCCGCTGGCGGCGTTCGGCTCCGGGCTGTCGCAGACAGCCGCGCGCGCACTGGGCAAGCTCGGTGTCGAGCTGCACATGGGATCGATCGTGACGAGCGTCGACGCCGGCGGCCTCGTCGCCCGCGACCATGACGGCAACGAGACGCGGTATGACGCCAGGACAGTGCTGTGGACCGCGGGGGTCGAAGCCCCGCCGTTCGCCGCCGCGCTCGCGACGGCCACCGGCGCCGAGCAGGACCGGGCCGGACGGATCGTCGTCCAGGATGATCTCACCATTCCGGGACATCCCGAGATTTCGGTCATCGGCGACATGATGAGCCTGCGCAAGCTACCCGGCGTCGCCGAGGTCGCCATGCAGTCGGGGCTGTACGCGGGCCGCCGGGTCAGGCACGAGCTGACCGGCGAAGGCGAGATCAAGCCCTTCCGCTACATCGACCTTGGCTCGGCCGCGTACATCGCGCGGGGCAACGCGGTCGTCTCGGCGGGGCGGCTGCAGCTCAGCGGCTTCCCCGGCTGGGTCGTCTGGCTGTTCATCCACATCGCGTTCCTGACCGGCTACCGCAACCGGGTCGGCGCGCTCCTCACCTGGTGGGTCGCCTTCACCCGCGACGTCCGCCGCGAGCGTGCCTACACCACCCGCGAGGTCGGGCGGGTGCGGGACATTTACCAGCCGGTCGAGGAAGCCGGAACACCCGCCGCGCCCCCCAGCTAACGGTGCCAAGATGCTCGAGTGCGCGTTCTTATCCTCGGCGGCACCCGGTTCCTCGGCCGGGCGATCACCGACGCCGCGCTCGGCCGCGGCGACACCGTGACCTTGTTCAACCGCGGCGTGAGCAATCCAGGGCTGTACCCCGGCGTGGAAACGATCACCGGCGACCGCACGAGCGACCTGTCCGCCCTTGACGGCCTTGTGTGGGACGCGGTCATCGACGTGGCGGCCTACGACCCGCGCGTGGTGGGGCTGTCGGCGCAGGCGCTGGCCGGGCGGACGGGCCGGTACGTGTTCGTCTCCACGGTGTCGGTGTACGCGGACCAGAACACCACCGAGGCCCAGCTCGAGGACGCGCCGGTCGCGCGGCTGCGGCCGGGGGCGACCAGCCTCGAGGAGACCTACGGGCCGAACAAGGCGCTGTGCGAGCAGGTCGTCCGCGACGTCTACGGCGACCGGGCGCTGATCGGGCGGCCTGGCCTGATCACCGGGCCGCACGACCCGACCGACCGGGTGCCGTACTGGCCGCGCAGGATCGCTCGCGGTGGCCGGGTGCTCGCGCCCGGCGATCCGGCGAGCCTGGTGCAGTTCATCGACGCGCGGGACCTAGCGGCGTTCCTCGCCGACGCCTGCCACGCCGGGACAGCGGGCGTGTTCAACCTGACTGGAACCCCGAGCCCGTTCGGGATATTTATCGATCTTTGCAAGACGGCGGCCTACAGCGACGCCGAGCCGGTCTGGATCTCCACCGAGCGCCTGGTCGCGGCGGGCGTCGACCCGGGGATGGGCATCCCGTTGTGGGTCGGCGAACCGGGCTACGACGCGTACAACGACGTCGACAGCTCCCGCGCGGTCGCCGCCGGCCTGGCGTGCCGGCCCGTGATCGACACGATCCGCGACACCCTGTCCTGGGACCTGGCCCGCGGCGGACCCGCCCCCGGCAAAGAGGGGCTGGCCGCCGCCGAAGAAGAGAGACTGCTCCGCGAGCTAGCCGGCTAACGACCCACACGTGCCCGCCTGGCTCGCCTCCAGCGTTGACGCGATCTCATATAACCGTTAGGCTCGCAGCATATAACTGTTATACGGAGGCATGATGCAGCAGGAAGTCGTCCTGGCGATGCTGGCGAAGGAGCCGTCACAGGGCTACCAGCTGCGCGCCAGGATGAACGACGCGCTGGGCCCGCTCGGCGATGCTCTGAACGCCGGCCAGGTCTACGTCACCCTCGGACGGCTGGAGAAGGCGGGCCTCGTCGCCGTCGAGGAGACGCCGGAGGCGACAGGTCCCGCCGACAGGGACCGCAAGGTCTACGTGCTCACCGCGGCGGGCCAGCAGCGGGTCGCGGAGTGGCTCGCCGAGGTGAGCTGGCCGAGGCCCGACCTCGCCGAGTTCCACCTCAAGCTGATCGCGGCCGCCGCTGCCAGGCTCGCCGACCCGATCAGCATCGTCGACGCGCAGCGCCGTGAGCTGCTGCGCCGG
>DATBBI010000466.1:0-7705 GCA_036271115.1 Trebonia sp. | reverse complement strand
GTGAACACCGGGCCGGGACGGAACACCATCTCGCCGTTGCGCTGGTCGTACAGCGGCGCGCCGATCACGTCGGACGGCAGCAGGTCGGGGGTGAACTGGATGCGCGCGAAGTCGAGCCCGAGCACCCGCGCGAACGACCGGGCGATCAGCGTCTTGCCCAGCCCCGGCAGGTCCTCGAGCAGCACGTGGCCGCCGGCCAGGATGCCGACCAGGACCAGTTCCAGGGTCCGGCGGCGGCCGACCACGGCCTTCTCGAGCTCGTCGAGGATGTCCGCCGCCTGCCGAGCGGTCTCTTCCGGTGTCACAGTTGCTCCAATCGGTTGACCAGCCGGGCCAGCGTGCGGCGCGAGATGCCGTGCCGCTGCCTGTCGCGCTCCGCCGTCGACAGGGTCTGCTCAGGGTCGACCAGGCGCCACAGGGCTTCGTCGCCGCGGGTGCGGCAGAAGGCGCGCCGCGCGGCGGCCGGCTCGGTGTACAGGTTGATGCCGTGGTTCTCGGCGAGCCGGGCGGCGAGCAGGTGCTCGAGCACCGGCCGCAGGTCGGACTCGTAGGCCCCCGCGGCCGACAGGCTCGAGGCGACGACGAACCTGCGCTGCGCGTAGCCGAAGATCGGGCGCGCGACCTGCTTGGCCTTGGCGCGCCGGACCGAATGGGCCGTCGCCCGGGGGAGCAGGCCGCGCAGCACGACCATGCTGACCGCGGCGGCGCCGATCGCCACCACGGCCAGGCCGGGCCAGCCGGCGACCGCGGCGCCGGCCAGCGCGGCCGCGGCGACCCCGGCCGCGGCGATCGTCAGTTCAGGTCCGGTGCCGCGCCACGGGCTGACGCCACCGGTCTCGTCCGGTCCTTCGGTCACGTCGCCACCTCAGCGCTCGCCTCGAGCTCGGCGGCCAGTTCGTCGAGCGCCGCGCTCGCGGCGTCTCGCTCGGCGCGGCCGAGCGGGTGGGTGGAGAACCGGGCCTCATAGAACAGGCCGGTCAGCCGCCGCGCCCCGGCGCCGCGGACGATCCCGGCAGAGACGACGCGCGACAGCAGCTCGTCAGGGGTGTCCGCGACGCCGCGCGCCGCGCCCCGGTCGGCGAGGCTGCTCTCCATCGCCAGGTAGCAGGCGATGATCGCCGCCCGCGCGTCGTCGAGCTCGGCGAACGCCAGCCGCCCCGACTCGACCGCCTCCCGCAGCTCCTCGGCGTCCATCTCGGCGGCGGGGAGCGGGGCGGGCAGCGCCAGGTGACGCAGCCGCGCCGCCCACCAGAGGCTGATCGCCACCGCCGCCACCAGCGCCAGCACCAGCAGCCCGTAGAGGATCGGCCCGAGCGGAATGTGCACCGGAGCGCTGGCTCTGTGCAGCTTCGGCAGCACCGCCGGCCGCTCGGGCAAGGTCACGGGCCGCGGACGCTGCGGCTTGATCAGGAAGTGCAGGTGCAGATTGCTGATCAGCACGGCGGCGACCGCTACCATGCCCCCGCCAAGCAGCCACTTGAGCGCGAACCGCAGCGCGGTGGGCACCCCGATCTCGTCGTCAGCCTCGCTGTAGGGCCGCGCGGCCGCCGCCTGCCGCTCGGCGCGGTCCCGGCGCAGCGTGATGACGAGCAGCACGGCGAGCACGACCTCGAGCGCGATCCCGATCGCCACGCCCTCGGCGCGCAGCGGCCCGTTCCACCGCGGCGCGGGCACGATGCCGCGCAGGCCGACGATGGCGAGCACGACGAGCAGCGCCAGCGGAAGCAGGCGGGCCAGCTGCAGCCTGGCGGTCATGAAATCGGGCTCCCGTACGCATTCCGTCTTATCTGCGCAAAACCCTACCGGTCACCACCGCGCAGACGGCATGTGCCAAGCGCCGAGAGAACGCCCCGCTATTCGTGTGCGGCCAGCACCGCCGCGATCTCCTTGAGCAGCGCGTCCTTCGACGCGTCGTCGAGGAACGACGCGCGCACCCCGTTCGCCGCCAGCCCCGCGAGCCCGGCGGCGCCCAGCCCGAGCTCGCGGGCGGCGACTAGGTACTCGTTGCTCAGCGTCGTGCCGAACATCGGCGGATCGTCGCTGTTCAGCGTCACAAACAGCCCTGCGTCGAGCATCGAAGGCAGCGGGTGCGCGGCCAGCGACGGCACGCACCGGGTGCGCACGTTCGAGGTCGGCGACACGTCGACAGGCAGCTGCCGCTCCGCGAGGTACGCGACCAGCCGCGGGTCGTCCATCGACCGGATCCCGTGCCCGATGCGCTCGGCGTGCAGGAAGTCGATGGCTTCCCACACGGTCTCCGCGCCGGTGGTCTCGCCCGCGTGCGGCACGCAGTGCAGCCCCGCCGCGGCCGCGGCGGCGAACACGTCCCTGATCACGTCCCGGTACGGGGCCCGCCCCGCCTCGATCCCGCCGATCCCGAACCCGATCAGCGCCTCGGGCGGATGCTCCAGCGCGTGCGTCAGGGCGGGCACCGCGTCCTCACCCGCGGTGTGCCCAGGGAAGTCGAAGATGTACCCGATCCGCACGCCGTAGCTGGCCAGCGCGTCCCGTGCGCCGATGTCCAGCGCCTCGGTGACCGTGGCGTCCGGCAGGCCGGTGCGCCGGAACGGGTATGGCGCGACCTGCAGCTCGATATACCGGACGTGCTGCCGGCCGAGGTCCCTGGCGATGCCGCGCACCAGGTCCGCGATGTCCTCGGGCCCGGCCAGCAGCCCGGTGACCGCCTCGTAGACATTGATGAAGTGCGGAAAATCGCGGAACTCGTAGAACCGGCGCAGCTCCTCAGCGGTGCGCGGCACGCCGCGGTCCGGATGCCGCCGCGCCAGCTCCAGCACGGTCTCCACCGGCGCCGAACCGACCAAATGAACGTGAAGTTCTACCTTGGGAAGCTCCGCCACGAACGCCTCAATGGACTCCATGTAGCCGACGCTAACAGTCTCCCGGCCATCTGGCGTTGTTTCTCACATTGAAATGTTAGGTATCAGGGGAGTCTATTTCTTGGCGGCCTTCAGCGCTGCCTTGTACGAGCGCACCTGGCCCAGCGACTCGGCGTCATAGATGTCCGCTACCGATAGGTGCGACCCCTCCGCGCCGAACTGCCCGGCCGCCTCCCGCCAGCCCGGCGGACGGACGCCGAGCTGCTTGCCGAGCAGCGCCACGAAGATCTTCGCCTTCTGCGCGCCGAACCCGGGCAGCGCCTCCACCCGCTTCAGCAGCTCGGCGCCCGAGAAGGCGGTCGTCCAGATCGCGGTCGGCTCGCCGCCGTACTCCGTCACGATCAGCTTCGCCAGCTCCTGGGTCCGCGCCGCCATCGCCTTGGGGAACCGGTGCAGCGCCGGGCGCTCGCCGAACACCGCTGCCAGCTGCTCGGGGTTGAAGTCCGCCAGCTCCTCGGCGGTCGGCTCGTGGCCGAGCCGCCGGGCCAAGTCGCGCGGCGCGCTAAATGCACGTTCCAATGGGACCTGCTGATCGAGTAGCATCGCGATTACAAGCGCTAGTGGGCTGCGCGTCAGGAGTTCGTTAGCCTCGGCATCGACGGGCATGGAGATCGGCATTGACGGTTCGCTCCGGAGATAAGCTGAAGGTGGCTGGGTCACAGCCCGGATGGATGGAGTCATCATGACACCGCACATGAAGTGGTCGATCGCGGGGATCGTCCTTGGGCTGATCCTGCTGATCGTCTTTCCGTGGTGGGTGACGGCAGGCATCGTGGTGCTGGCAATCGGGATTCCAGCAGCCGCGTACCTGACGCTCGACCCCTCGCAGCGGCGCCGGTACCGCGAGATCCGCCGTCGCAAGGCGCTCAGGTAACTGCCGGTTAGCGCCCCTCAGCGACTCGGGTGATGTAGGTAATCCCTACGAACGCGCGGTAGACCGCGAGCGGGTCATCCCCCTCGACCCGCACCGTCCGGGTGCCGGTTCGCTCAACGCCCTTCACCCAGTTCGCCACGCCGGCCATATCCGCCGTCTGCATGTGCACGTCGAGCCTGGCAGGCAGCGCGATGTCCGGCAGCGGCACCTCGCGCGCCCGCCGCACCGCCGCCGTCGCCGCGGCCGCGATCTTGTCGCGGGCGTCAAGCGGATGCAGCTGGGCGGCGGCGAACCTGGTGATCGACTCCTTCACCACCACCCGCTCCGCGCCGGAGAAGAACGGCCCGCCCTCGGTAGCCGTCTGCTGGTCGCCGGTGATCAGCACGACCGGTGCCGCGCAGGCCAGCGCGACCAGTCCGTTGATCCCGCTCTCCCCGCATTCGGCCCCGTTCAGCTCGACCCGCGACACGACCGACGGGTTGTACGTGTGCGACAGCACCGAGCTGTCCCCGGAGATCGACCCGTGGTAGCCCACGAAGAACACCGCGTCCACCGACGCGTCCATGCCCTCCATCATGTACAGCGGCTTGTGCCGCCCGGCGACGTACACCGCCCGGCCGTGCAGCTCCGCCGGGTTGAGGTTGTTCATCGTCCCGTGCGAGTCGTTGCACACGATCTCGGTGGCGCCGCCAGCGAGCGCCCCGTCGATCGCCGCGTTGACCTCGCCGAGCAGCAGCGCGCGCCCTTCCTCGTACGGCTGGCCAGGCGGCCGGCACTGCGACCAGTCGACGATCCCGGCCACGCCCTCCATGTCAAAGGAAATAAAGACCTTCACCGCTCGATTATCCCGAAGGTCATCACGAGTCTGATCGGGAGCGTCACATGGCAGTCCGCCGCCTGAACCACGCCGTCCTGTACGTGAACGGGCTGCAGCGCGAGGTGGAGTTCTACACCACGACGCTCGGCTTTGAGGTCCGGATGGAGGTTCCCGGGCGGGCCGCGTTCCTGCGGTCACCGGGATCGGTGAACGACCACGACCTCGGCCTGTTCGACATCGGCACGGGCCACGCCTCCGGCCGCCCCGAGGTGGGGCTCTACCACCTGGCCTGGGAGGTCGGCACGCTGGCCGAACTGGTCGAGACCAGGCAGAAGCTGCTCGACGCCGGCGCCCTGGTGGGGGAGAGCGACCACCGGCTGTCCAAGTCGCTGTACGCCAAGGACCCGAGCGGCATCGAGTTCGAGGTGCTGTGGCGCGTCCCAGTCGAGGACTGGGACGACGAACTCGCCCAGGGCGACGACTTCACCGTCCCGCTGGACTGGCAGCGCACCCTGAGCCGGTGGGACAACCACCAGCAGACCGGCGCCGCCGCCGGCTCCCCGACGTAACGGTCACCCGCCACCAGGAGGTGGCCGGCTAAGACGGTTCCGCGACGGCGGCCATGGCGCCGATCAGCCGCCGGAATCTCTCGACCTGCCCGGGTTCGCCGGTGATCTCGACGCTGCTGTCGGGCCTGCCGAAGATGAAGGCGGCCAGGTCCTGAGCGGTAGCGGTGACCGTGACGTCGGCCGGCGCGGCCGGGGCCTTCGCGCTGAGTGACCACCCGTCGGCGTCGCCTTCGGCCAGGTAGTCGGCGCCGTCGAGCCGGAAGTGCCAGCGGACTGCCTCGTCGGCGGCGAGCTCGATGGCCAGGATGGCCGAGCGGAGCAAGTGCTCGGCGTGTACCGGCTCGCCGGCCTGCGGCCGGCGCCAGGCGTGGCGCAGCCCCCACCGGTTGAGCCCCTCGATGACGGGTCCGAGGTCTGCTCCGGCCGGCGTCAGGCTGTACCAGACCTCCCGCCTGCCCGGCTCCCGGTCGGCGGTGAGGATTCCGGCGTCTTCGAGCTCACGCAGGCGCTGGCTGAGCGTCTTGGGGGTGATCCCGCCGAGGCGGTCCATCAGGTCGGTGAACCTCTTGGGGCCGGTGAGGAGATCGCGGATCACCAGCAGGCTCCACCGCTCGCCGACGCGTTCCAGGGTGCGTGCCGTCAGGCAGAAGTGGTCGTAAGTCCGAACGTTCCTCGTCACGTCCTCCATGATACTAGTTGACAGATACTATCTTCAAGATAGTAACTTAGAGATAGTTACTTCGACAGGAGGAGGATGTCATGTACGACCCGCCTGGTTACGTGTGGGCGCTCACCATCACAGGTATCGTCGCGATCCCGGCCGCGACCTGCATCGTTCTGTACGGCGGCGCGCTGCGGGCCGGCCTGGGCCGGGCTCGCGCGGCGCTGCTCGCCGGCGGTGCGGCCGTCGTCTTCGGCGGCTGGTTCACCGCCAGCGCCGTGATCGCGGCTCATGGCGGATACCACGCACAGCTCGGTCACCAGGTGCCGTGGCTGCCGATAGTGGTGGCCGGGTTCCTCGGCCTGCTGCTGGTGCTGCGCCGGATCCCGGCGGTGGCGCGTGCCCTCGCGGCGCCGGGCATGATGAGCCGCCTGGAGCTTCCGCACTCGTTCCGGGTGCTCGGGGGAACGGCCTTCGTCCTCATGATGGCGATCGGCCACCTGCCCGCGCTGTTCGCGCTGCCCGCGGGCCTGGGTGACATCGCCGCCGGCATCGCCGCGCCGTTCGTCGCGCTCAGGCTCGCGCGCGGCACGGGCCGCCGCACCGCCCTGTGGTTCAACGCCTTCGGCATGACCGACCTGATCTCGGCCCTGACCCTCGGCGCCCTCACCGGTTACGCGCTGGTCAACGTCACCCCGTCCGGCGCGTCGATCAGCGAGCTCCCCCTCGTGCTGATCCCGACAGCCGCGGTCCCCCTGCTGTTCGCCCTGCACCTCACGTCAGTGCCCGCGCTGCTCCGGGCCCGGCGAACGCTGCCGCCAGCCACCGCCCCCCGCACAGCCGATGCTCCCGACCCGGTCGCGTCCTAGCGCCGAGCCCAGGCGCCCGGCGACTTAGGGGCAGAAAAGTACGCAAAATCGGCGATAACAGCAAGAAAAGCGTAACTATCTGCCCCTAAGTCATGATCATCTCACGATGTGAGATGACGGTCGCGGGCCGGCGGCGCTAGACGCCGGTGACCCCGTCGATGCGCTCGCGCAGCAGGTCGGCGTGGCCGAGGTGGCGGGCGTACTCCTCGATCATGTGCAGGTAGATCAGCCGCAGCGACATCGTCTGCCCGTTGTGGGTGAACGTGGCGTCGAGCGGCGCGTTGTCCGCCGCCGCGTCGGCCAGCCGGCACTCCTCGGTGTACCGCGCGTAGTCCGCCGCCGCCCGCGCGGGGTCGGTGGCCTTCCACGCGGCCTCCCGCTCGTACGCGTCGTCGATGGGCTCGTCGGCGAACCGCTGGCGGAACCACGTTCGCTCGACCCCCGTCATGTGCCGGATCAGCCCGAGCAGGGACAGCTCTGACGGCGGCACCGCCCGCTCCGCCAGCTGAGCGCCGGTCAGCCCGGCACACTTGTGCATTAGCGTCGCCCGGTGCCAGTCGAGGAAGGCCTGCAGCATCGGCCGCTCGCCGCCGGTCAGCGGCCCTTCCTGCCGGGTTACCTCAGGTGCGGTCCAGGTCACCCGACCATCATGTCACTTAGGTGAAGGCGCTGAGGCCCGTGATCGCGCGGCCGACGACGAGAGTGTTGATCTCCCTGGTGCCCTCGTAGGAGTAAATCGCCTCGGCGTCCGCCACGAACCTGCCGACCTGGTGCTCGAGCAGGATGCCGTTGCCGCCGAGCAGTTCGCGAGCGTAGCCGACCGTTTCCCGCATTCGCACGGTGCAGAACGCCTTCGCCAGGGCGGAGTGCTCGTCGGCGGCCTCCCCGGCGGCCTGGAGCTGGGCGAGCCTGGTGCACAGGCACGCCGACGCGGTGATGTTGCCGAGCATCCGCACCAGCAGGTCCTGCACGAGCTGGAAGCCCCCGATCGGCCTGCCGAACTGCTCCCGCTCCTTCG
>DATBBI010000465.1:0-2563 GCA_036271115.1 Trebonia sp. | reverse complement strand
GGCCCCGCTTCCGCGCGCACGCGTCACGACACCGTCTGCACTCTTGGGGGAAGAGACGTACTCAGGGATTCTGACGCGGCGCGTTAATCAGCAGCCGTCGTACGGGGCCCAGTTGGACTGGCCGCCGGCCGCGATGGCGTTGTTGAACACCTGGTTCTGCTCGGCCACGCTCGCGTTGCCGAAGCTGGCGGGGTTACCGCCGTAGGAGGCCCAGGTCCCCGCGCTGAACTGGTAGAGGCCGTAGTGGCCGCTGGAGTTCATGACCTGGCTGTTGCCGCCGGACTCGCGCGCGATGACGCACGACTGGAACGAGCCGCTGCCCGAGTAGGTGGTCGCGGCCTGGCTCGGCGCGGAGTAGACCGGCGCGGACGCCCCGTAGGTCACGGGAGCCGACGTGGTCTGCACCGGGGCCGGAGCGGCCGGCCCGAGGACCGACGGAGCGGAGGGGATCTTGGCCGGCTTGGCCGGGACAGTCAGCTTCTGGCCGACCTCGATGACGTTCGCGTACTTGATCTGGTGGTGGTTGGCCCAGTAGAGGACCGGCCAGTACGCCGGGTTGTGGTAAACCCGCTTCGCGATGGCGCTGAGGCTGTCACCGGACTTGACGGTGTACTTGGCCGGGTGCGCGGCGGTCTTCTTCGCCGCCGGGCGGATGACGGTGTCCAGCCGGGTCACGGCCGCGGTGGCAGTCGTGGCCGTGGTGTGCGCGGGTGCCTGCGCCGCCGAGGCGGCGGGCGCGTTGGCGAGAGCGAACGCGGCCGCTACGCCGAACAGCGCGGGGGCGGCCGCGACCGGCAGCCGGCGCGCGAGGCGGGGACGTGCGTGTTTTGCTGGGCTGCCCAAAGGGCTCCTTCCCGAGTAGCACGCGCTCACGAGGAAGGCTGCCTGCATGGGGTACCGCTGGGGCACGAGATGCGGGCAGCCTTAGGAGCGCCTGACAACAAGGGACACTAAACCGAATCCGGCAGAGGATCAAAAAGTGGCATAAACCGCTTTTTCCTTGCTACACTCCCGGCCAACTGGCCCCACGCCGCGCCTCAGAACCCCCCGGTTGAGCGGTCAGATAACGGCCCGGCCCGGTGATCGATGACTATCGATGGGGAAAACGTAGCCCGTTCGGGTGGTTCGGAAGATAGTCACCGGACCGGGTGCCCGCTTGCGCGCAAAACTTCTTTTACCTGGCCGATTCGCAGCGTCCCGAAGTGGAAGACGCTGGCCGCCAGCACCGCGTCCGCACCCGCGTCGACGGCGGGCGGGAAGTGCTCGAGGGCGCCCGCGCCGCCGCTGGCGATCACCGGGACGGTGACGGCGGCGCGGACCAGGCGGATCAGCTCGAGGTCGAACCCGGCCGTGGTGCCGTCGGCGTCCATCGAGTTCAGCAGGATCTCCCCCGCGCCGAGGTCGACCGCGCGGCGGGCCCAGTCCACGGCGTCGATGCCGGCCGGCGTCCGCCCGCCGTGCGTGGTCACCTCGAAGCCGCTCGGCGTCGGCGGCGATCCCGCCTCAGGCGGCACCCGGCGGGCGTCCACCGAAAGCACGACGCACTGCGACCCGAACTGCCGCGCCGCTTCGCCGAGCAGCGCGGGCCTGGCGATCGCGGCGGTGTTCAGCGAGACCTTGTCGGCGCCGGCGCGCAGCAGCGCGTCCACGTCCGCGCACGACCGCACGCCGCCGCCCACCGTGAGCGGGATGAACACCTGCTCGGCGGTGCGCCGCACCACGCCGTACATCGTCTGCCTGCCGCCGCTCGAGGCGGTGATGTCGAGGAACGTCAGCTCGTCGGCGCCCTCGGAGTCGTACAGCGCGGCCAGCTCGACCGGATCGCCCGCGTCTCGCAGGTCGCGGAAGTGCACGCCCTTGACCACCCGCCCGCCGTCCACGTCCAGGCAGGGAATGACCCGCACCGCGACGCCCATCAGGGCCAGCCAAGCCCGGGCGCGGCGGCCGGCCGCTCGCCTGGCGCGTCGGCCGCGGGCGCGTCGGGGCCCGCGGCGCCCGCGGCGCCGATGCCCGGCTTGTACGCCACGGCCTCCACCTCGACGAGCAGCCGCGGGTCGATCAGCGCCGCCACCTGGATCATGCTGGTAGCCGGCATGACGTCGCCGAAGGCCGCCCGGTGAGCGTCGCCGATTTCCGGCCAGCGGGAGATGTCGGTGACGAACATCCGGGTCCGCACCACGTCCTGCAGGCCGGCGCCGAGCCGCTCCAGCGCCGCGCCGATGTTCGCGATCGCCTGGATCGTCTGCTCCCTGGCGTCGCCCTCGTGCACGACCTCGCCGTGCCGCACGGACGTGCTCCCGGTCACGAAGATGAAGTCGCCCGCCGCGACCGCCCGGCTGTAGCCGACGGCCTGCTCCCAGGGCGCATCCGACGACACCCGCCGCGTCGCGGTCACGACGACACCTCGGCGAGCGCCTCCGCTAGCGTGAACGCGCCGGCGTACAGGGCCTTGCCGACGATCGCGCCTTCCACGCCGATCGGGACCAGGCTGGCGAGAGCGCGCAGGTCGGCCAGGGACGACACGCCCCCGCTGGCCACGACCGGCGCCTTCGTGCGCCCGCAC
>DATBBI010000464.1:0-2162 GCA_036271115.1 Trebonia sp. | reverse complement strand
GGCAGGAACGAGTCGCCGGCGACGAAGCTGGCCAGGAACGGGAACCCGCTGAAGCTGGTGTTACCACCGGTAAACAGGATCAGCGCGGTCGCCGCCTGGACCACGAAGTACATGAAGTGAGCGGAGCTGCCGAAGACGGCGCTCGCCTCCTGCGCGAGCACCGTCGGATAGCCGGCCTCGTACGGTATCGCGTGCGTGACATGCGACAGCCAGGAGATGCCGCCGATCAGGAAGGCGACGATCGAGCCCTGGGTGACCAGGATCTGCCGGGCGTTGCGGCCCTCCGGCGGCCGCAGCGCACTGACCGCGTTGGACACTGCCTCGATGCCGGTCAGCGAGGAGCCGCCGTTGGCGAAGGACCTCGCCAGCATGTAGATCATGGCGAAGCTGAACAGCCCGGCCGTGCTGTGCCCGAGCTGGTATGCGCCAGCCTGGACGGTGACGTGCGGCAGGCCGACGGTCACCTCCCGGATGAGGCCGATGATGATCGTCAGCCCGACCGAGACGGAGAACAGGTAGGTCGGCAGCGCGAACGCCCGCCCGGCCTCGCGGATACCGCGCAGGTTGCCGTAGCACATGATGGCGACCGCGATCACCGAGATCACGATGAGGATGTACGGGCCGATGACCGGGGTGTTCGCCAGCTGCGGGAACGCGGAGACGATCGCTGCGCTGCCGGCCGCGACCTGCACCGCGACCGTGACCGTGTAGTCGATGAGCAGCGCCACCGCCGCGACCTGCGCCACCCGTGGCCCGAAGTTCTCGCGCGCCACCACGTAGGACCCGCCCGCCCGAGTGTAGACGGAGACGACCTCCCGGTAGGAGAGCACGACGAGTGCGACGCCGGCCAGGATGACGAGGGTCACCGGCAAGATCAGCGTGAACGCCGCCACGCCCACAATGGGCACGAGCTCGATCAGCATCTCCTCGGTCCCGTAGGCGGCCGAGGAGATGCCGTCGGAGGAGAGCACGCCGAGCGCCAGCGGCTTGGACAGCCGCTGCTCGGAGATCTGCTCGTTGACCAGCGGCGGCCCGAGGAGCTTGCGCTTGATCTTGTACCCGAAGGTCTCGGCCAGCACGCCGGGGACGTCGGCGCCGGTGAACTCGTCGGCGTGGACGCCGTCGGCGAGCTGGGTGCCCTGCGGCGCCTGCGGTAGGTGATTTCTCATCGCGGCCTTCACGCTAAGCGCTGCACAGATAGATGGCCGTAAGTGCCGCGTTAAGCGTGCTGAGCTGGCCGTTAAGGATGTATCAAGATCGTCAATCTGCGGCCTGGCGGGCGGTGGAATGGCAATCGCAATGACTGGCACGATGACTGGCAGACGCCGCGACGACACGCTGCGAACGGGCCGTCAGGCAGCACGGCGCCTGGCGCGCCGACAGGGACTGTCGGCGCCGTACGCGCTGCCTGCCGGGTTCGCGGCGCTGTTCGCGCTGGGCACGATCGCGGCGGCGCTGAACGGCCGGCTGCCCGCCATCGGGGTGCTCGTCGTGAGCGCGGTCATCGTGACGGTCAGCTCCGCGGTCGCTGAGGTGAACGCCGCCGTGCCGCTCGGCGTCATCGGCTGGCTCGTCGTCATCGGATTCTCCCGGCCGCCGTACGCGGACCTGCGGCCGACCGGCGCCACCGCGGCGGACGCCGCGATCACGATGGCCGCCTGCGCGCTGGCCGGCGCCGCGGCGGGCTGGATGTTCCGGTACTGGCAAGCACAGGTCACACTAGAAAGCGTGGACCGGCAGAAGGCACGCGGCATAGACCTGCGCAGGCAGCTGGCCGGCGCGGCGCTTGCCGTGGCCGGACTGCCCGCGCTGACCGCGCTGCTCGTCGCCTGGCGCGGGCACCTGAACCTCTCCGACGACCTGCTGATCTACCTCGTCGCGGTAGTGGCGGTCACGGTCGTCGGCGGGTTCTGGCCCGCGGTGTTCGCCGCCGTGGCCGCCAGCCTGCTGCTGAACTGGTACTTCACCGCGCCGCTGCACACTTTCACGATCGCCGAGCCGAAGAACTTGCTCGCGCTCGTGCTGTTCGTCACGGTCGCGGTCGCGGTCAGCAGCGTGGTCCACCTCGCCGCGCGACGTGAAGCGGACGCGGCCCGCAGCGCGAAGGAGACTGCGTCCCTGCTCGCCCTGGCACAGACCGTGCTCGGCGGCGCCGACACGCC
>DATBBI010000463.1:0-9637 GCA_036271115.1 Trebonia sp. | reverse complement strand
GTCCGGCATGGCGAGCGGTTCCTGCCAGGCGGCGGCGTTCGCCCTGATCATCGGGGGAATGTCTGCCCTGGTGACGGAGCTGGTATCGAGGCCGCATTCGGGACACGGGCGGCGCAGCACCCACGTCCAGTCCTTGGTGTCAGGAATGATCGTCACACCAGCTAACGCTACAGTCCGCCCCGTTGGCGGGTCACTCATCGCTCCTGCATAATCTTCTACAAGAATGTCGTATGTCCACGGAGGCCTGATGCTGCCAGCCGAGATCAACGTGACGCTGGCGCACTCGGCCCGGGTCTACGACTACCTGCTCGGCGGCAAGGACAACTTCGCCGCCGACCGGGCGCTCGGCGACGCCGTCGTCAAGGCGATCCCGTCGGCGCGCGAGATGGCCCGCGCCAACCGCGCCTTCCTTGGCCGCGCCGTCCGCTACCTGGTCACAGAGGCGGGTGTCAGGCAGTTCCTTGACGTCGGCACCGGCATCCCGGCGGCGGGGAACACGCACGAGGTCGCGCAGGCGGCCGCGCCGGAGAGCCGGATCGTTTACGTGGACAACGACTCGATCGTGTGCTCGCACGCGCGGGCCCTGATGACCAGCGACCCAGCCGGCACCACCGCGTTCATCCGGGCCGACCTGCACGAGCCGGACACGATCCTCGGTGACCCGGCGCTACGCCGCACCCTCGACCTCGGCGAGCCGGTCGCCCTGATGCTGATCGCGATCCTGATGTACATCAGGGACGAGAAAGACCCGCGAGGCCTGGTGTCGACGCTGATGGACGCGCTGCCGCCGGGCAGCTATCTCGCCCTCACCCATGCCACCGCGGACTTCAATCCGGAAGCGGCCGCCGCCGTCGCGACGTCAGCCGAACAGGGCGGAATCTCGCACACTATGCGCGGCCAGCCCGAGGTCGCCGCGTTCTTCGACGGCCTCGACCTGGTGGACCCGGGCGTGGTGCCGCTCTCAGCGTGGCGGCCGGAGAGCGCCTCGCCCGACGACCCGTGCGCCGTGTACTTCTACGGGGCGATGGGCCGCAAGCCCTGAGCCCGTACTGTGTGGGTCAAGGATCGTGCCGACGATGGGAGCGGCCATGCCCGCCGAGCGACTGATGCCAACCGGGGAGTCCGCCGAACTGATCGAGCTGACGCGCAGCATCGCCGATAAGGAGCTGCGCCCGGCGGTGAACGAAGCCGAGCGTGCCCACGCGTTCCCCCGCGAGGCGTTCAGGACGCTCGGCCGGGCGGGACTGCTGAGCCTGCCCTATCCGGAAGAGTACGGCGGCGGCGGTCAGCCCTATGAGGTTTACCTGCAGGTGCTCGAGGAGATCGCCGCGGCCTGGGCCGCCGTCGGCGTCGGTGTCAGCGTGCACGCGCTGAGCTGCTTCGGGCTCTTCCACGCAGGCACGCAGGAGCAGAAGCGGCGGTGGCTGCCGGACATGCTCGGCGGTGAGCTTCTCGGGGCCTACTGCCTGTCCGAGGCGCACGCCGGCTCCGACCCGGCCGCGATGCGCACCCGCGCGGTCCGCGACGGAGAGGACTACGTCATCACCGGGTCGAAGGCCTGGACCACGCACGGCGGGGTCGCGGACTTCTACAAGGTGATGGCCCGCACGAGTGACGACGGCGGGCGCGGGATCTCCTGCTTCCTGGTGCCCGCCAGTTCTGCCGGCCTGTCCGCGGATACGCCGGAGGACAAGATGGGACTGATGAGCTCTGTTACCGCGACGATGCTCTTCGACGGCGTCCGGATCCCCGCCGGGCGGCGACTGGGGGAGGAGGGCCAGGGCCTGCCGATCGCGCTAGTCGGCCTGGACTCCGGCCGCCTGGGTATCGCGGCGGTCGCGACCGGCGTCGCCCAGGCCGCTCTCGATGTGGCCGTGGCCTACGCAAAGGAGCGCGAGACCTTCGGCAAACCGGTCATCGACCACCAGGGGCTCGCGTTCCTGCTCGCCGACATGGCCGCCGCCACCGAATCCGCGCGGGCGACCTACCTGTACGCCGCGCGGCTGCGCGACGCCGGGCGCCCCTTCTCCCGGCAGGCGTCGATCGCGAAGATGATCGCCACCGACAACGCGATGAAGGTGACCACCGACGCGGTCCAGGTGCTCGGCGGCGCCGGCTACACCAGGGACTTCCCCGTGGAGCGCTACATGCGCGAGACCAAGGTCATGCAGATCTTCGAGGGCACCAACCAGATCCAGCGGATGGTGATCAGCCGCGACCTTGCCCGCTCGTGAGCCCGGCTACGGCTACGGATGGCCGCTACACGGAAAGGCTGGTGACACTGGCCGGGGTCACCGGAGTGCCGCAGTGCTGGCAGGTGGGAACGGCCTGCAGCGGGTGCCCGCAATCGTGCACCATCCGGACGGCGGGCTCGTCCACGGCCCACTTATCGCCCCACTCCTGGAGCGCGATCATGACAGGGAACAGTTCGTGCCCTGCCTCGGTGAGGTGGTACTCAAAGCGCGGCGGGTGGTCGCTGTACTGCCGCCGTTCGACCAGCCCGGCATCTTCGAGCTTGCGGAGCCGGTCGGCGAGCATGTCGCGCGAGGCGCCCGTGTAGGCGGCGATCCGGGCGAATCTGTGGACGCCGTAGCCGATTTCCCTGACGGCCAGCAGCGACCACCGCTCGCCCACGATGCCGAGGGCGGCCGCGATGGAGCACGGCCTGACCCCGAGGGGCCGCTCGGCCATGACGACCTCCCTGCCGTGTCCGGCCATCAGGCACCCTCCAGTTTCCGAGTGTTGTGTTTTCCAACAGACTACCGCTAGCATCGGACTAAGCAGTTAGTTGGAAAATCCAACACACACGACGGAGGTCATCATGACAAGCCTTGCCGATTCCGTTGTCCTGGTCACTGGGGCGAACGGGGGCCTGGGAACCGAGTTCGTCCGCCAGGCGCTGGCACGCGGCGCCCGCCGCGTCTACGCCACCGCCCGGAAGCCGCGCGCCTGGGACGAGGACCGGGTCGTGCCGCTCGCTCTCGACGTCACGGATCCCGCATCCATAACGGCCGCGGCCGTGGCCGCGGGCGACACCATCATCGTGATCAACAACGCCGGGAAAGGAGCACGTGGCAGCCTGCTCGCCACACCGCTTGAGGAGGTGCGCGCGCTCTATGAGACCAACGTCTTCGGGCCGATCGCCGTGGCGCAAGCCTTCGCGCCCGTCTTGGCGAAGAACGGCGGCGGCGCCCTGATCGACGTTCACTCGGCACTGAGCTGGCTCGCCACCCCGGGCGCCTACCCTTCAACTAAGGCCGCGCTGTGGTCGGTTACCAACACCCTGCGGATCGAACTCGCCACCCAGGCCACCCAGGTCGTCGGCGCACATCTCGGCTACACAGACACCCCGCTGACCGCCGGGCTCGAGGTGGACAAGGCCGATCCCCGCGACATCGTCGCCGCCATCTACGACGGCCTTGAAGCGGGCGAGAACGAGGTGCTCGCCGACGACACCAGCCGCTGGGTCAAGCAGAACCTCTCCCTGCCATTGACAGCGCTCTACCCGCAGCTCACCGCCGCGAAGTGAGCCCGGTCGCAGCCTCGGCGGCTCTCGCCGACGAGGCGCGCGCCCGCCTCCGGCGACCCGGCTAAGCTCCTTCCTTATCCTGTAACCGGCCTGATCAGCAGCGTGACCTTGCGGCGGGCGCGGCCAGCGAGGCCGCGGGCGATCTGCCGCAGCACGGCGGGCACGCACGGCCCGTTGTAGATGGCGAAGTCGCCGAACTTGTGCACGCCCGGCTTGTCCTGCACCTGGCGGGCGGCGTCCCGCACCGCCAGCAGCCGGCCGAGGCTGAGCTGCGGCGGCGGCTCGTCCGGCTGGTACCGGCAGCCGATCGGGTAGTCGCGGTCCGGCCGGGTCGTCATCTCAATGTGGCAGCCGAGCACGTGGCTGACCCGCCGGGCGGCGGTGAAATCGGCGAGCCGGTCCAGGCTGGCGGTGAACGCCGGCATGTCCCGCACGTACAGCCGCCCCGGGTACACGGTGTCCCCGGTGAGCAGGAAACCGGTGCGCTCGTCGTAGACGGTGATGGCCGCGTCCTGGTGGCCAGGCGATCCGGTGATCTCCAGCTGGCGGCCGCCGAGATCGAAGGCCAGCACCTGGCCGGGCCAGCCGGTGAAGCCGAAGTAAGCCTGCACGTCGCCCAGCTCGCGGCCGACGACCGTCGTGTCCGGCCGGCCGGCGAAGTCGCCGTCGCCGGCCACGTGGTCGCCGTGCCCATGGGTGTGCGCCACCACCAGCCGGTAGCCGGGCGTGTCCCGTTCCCTGTCCCGCAGCAGGGAGTCGACCGTCTCCCGCACGCCGCCTCCGGCCACCGCGCCGGTATCGAGCAGGATCGCCCGCTCGGCGCCGCACAGCAGGTACAGGAACGGCCCCTCGTAGTTCAGGTCCTTGCTCTGCCGCATGATGAACGTGTCGTCATCGACGCCTACCACCTGAACCTTGGGGTCGGCGGGTCCACCAGGCGGCGACCCGTGAATCCACCGCACCCCGGTCAGCGGATCGCGCTGGGTGGCATCCGCGTCTTTTGTCCCGTCCGCCATGCGGCAAGCTTAGGCCGCGGTCAGGATGAACACCGGGATCTGTCGTGCGGTCGTGGCCTGGTACGTGCCAACGGTGGGGAACCTCGTGACCAGCTTCGGCCAGAGCTCAGCGCGGGCGGCGCCGTCCAGTTCCTCCGCCACGACCGTGAGGGTCTCGGCGCCGACCTCGGCCGTGATCACGGGGTTGGCCTTGAGGTTGTGGTACCAGGCCGGATGGGACGGCGACCCGCCGTTGGAGGCGACGACCGCGAAGCGGTCGTCGCCCACCGGGAGATAGCCAAGCGGCGTGACGCGCTCGGTCCCTGACCTGGCGCCGATGTGGTGGATGAGGATGATCGGGGTGCCCGCCCAGTCCCCGCCGGGGTGTCCGCCGGTCGCGCGGAACTCCTCGATGATCGCCGCATTGTAGTCGCTGGCCATGGTCGTTCCAGCCCTCACGCGTACTCGTCGTGGCGGCGGATCCAGGTCTGGAACCCGTCGCCCTCGTCACGGCCCTTCGGCACCCGGTCGAGGACCGGGTAGTAGGGCATCAGGAACTCGACCCCGCGGGCCGCGGCCCCGTAGGTCTGGTAGACGACGCCGTCCTGCAGCGTGAAGACGCTCACCGTCGGCGACTCGGTGAGGTAGCCGTTGACGTCGGTTCCCGTCGCGGCCGCGTTGACCGCCACGATCGGCGGCAGGCTGTCCGCGCTGAGCCGCCAGCCGCGCACCTGCTCCGGAGGGTAGGAGGCGCCGAAGTCGTAGTTGAAGCCGGTGTTCGCCGCCGACACCCACGGCGTGCGCCAGCCCATCCGCCGCCGGTACGCCTGGAGCTTCGCCAGCGGCGCCTGCGAGACGAGCAGCAGGGTCACGTCGCGGGCGTGCAGGTGGGGGAGCAGGCCGTCGATGGCGTCGGCCATCGACGAGTTGACCGGGCAGCCCGCGTCGTAAGCAGGCCCGAACATGAAGTGATACACCATCAGCTGCGACCGGCCGTCGAACAGCCCGGCCAGCGGCCGGGGGCCGTCGTCGGTGTCGAGCACGTACTCCGTGCCGACCGCCACCCAGGGCAGCTCGCGGCGCTGGCGCGCCAGCTCGTCGCCCATCCGGGTGTGCTCCTTCTCCCGCCACAGCAGCTCGTCCCTGGCGGCCTGCCAGTCTTCGCGGCTGACAACCTTGTGGTCCGTCATGTCGTTCTCCTTCGCTGGTCCGCCGGTGCCTTTTCTGGCGGCTGCCGATATAGACCAGCCGGATGCCGGAGAATCGCCGCGCCCGCGCATGCCAGGCCTGATCGGTTTCGCCGACGGCACGGCCGCCCACGCCAGGGACCTGGCCCGGCCGGGTTCGATGCTTACTCAGGATTCCCGCAGGTTCCGCTGCGGGTGTTCTTCATAAGCCTGGTGCTCCTTGACCCGCTGGTCGTGGTGCTCGCGGCGCTCGTGCTCCCGGCGTGGCCGTTCACGCCCGCGGGCCTGCTGCTCATCATCGTGTTCGGCGCGTTCGTGCTCGCCACCGCCCCGGTCATGCTCCACGCCATAAAGATCGTGCGGCATTCAGCGCCGCATTCCGGGGGCTATCCCGCACGATAAATCAGGCCGCGTGAGGCGCGTTGCTTGGAATCATGCCCGGGGCGAGCGTGACGACCGGGACGGCGGCGCGACTGAGTTCAGCCCTCAGCCGGGGTGACGCGCCGACCAGGAGCATGCAGCGGCCCGCCTGGTCAAACCTGCGGGCGGGCGCCAGCAGGTGCCTGGCAAGACCGCCCGGGTCGCGCACGTCGGCGGCGGTCAGGTCGACGACCACCATGTCGCTGCTCGGCTCGAGCGCGCCGAGCGTCTCGCTCAGCCGGGCGAGTGCCGCGTGGTCCAGCGGCCCGGCGGGGCGCACGGTCGTGGTGAACCAGCCGTCCTGCCCGGATGCCCCAGCTGCCCCGGCCGCCCGTGCCCCGGACATCATGAACCGCCCGAGGTGGCCTGCGCCGACCCGGAGGTCGCCGACGGCGTGGACGACGAAGACGACGACGAGGAGGACGACGCGGACGAGGACGAGGTCGCGCTGCTCGCGGGGGTGCTCGCGGCGGAACTTGCCGTGCCGGCCGCCGTCGCGGTGCTGCGCTGCGCGGAGGCCGGCAGGGCCACGGCGATCGCCGCCGCGGCCGCCGCGCTCGCCACGGCGGCGCCGGCCGTGACGGCGGCGAGCCTGGTCCTGCCCTTGCGCCGCCGCTGCCTGGCCCTGGTCAGCTCGGCATCCGCTGGTTCGCGTTCCGGCGTCATGAGGCCCTCCAGTCAGTGACGAGTTCGGTATGTACTCACTGTCGCGCGCCCGGCTCAGCGGGCCGTGCCGATAACCTCAGCCGCTCCGCAGAGCCGTCCGGGGGACGGACCGGTCAGAGCAAACGCTGATTCTGATGAGAGCCGCCTTCAAGCGGTACGATCCGGGACGACGCCCAACAGGCAAGGGAGGGGCCCACAGGTGCGGTACTGCACGTTCAGGCTGGGAGACGAGACGGCGCCGGGCCGGGTCGAAGGCAGCGCGGTCATACGCCTCCAGGCGCCCACCCTCATCGACGTCCTCACGGCGAAGGCGGACAGCGAGCCCCAGCAGGGCCAGACCTACCCCCTCGATCAGGTCACGCTCCTCGCCCCTATCCCGGTGCCGCCGTCGATCAGGGACTTCTTCGCCTTCGAGCAGCACGTGGCCACCGCCCGCAGGAACCGCGGGTCGGAGGTGCCGAAGGAGTGGTACGAGTTCCCCGTCTTCTACTTCACCAACCCGGCCGCGGTGTACGGCCCTGGCGACGACATCCGCTACCCGGAGGGCACGAGCGAACTGGACTACGAGCTGGAAGTGGCGGCCGTCATCGGGAAAGACGAACAGATCGCCGGGTTCACGGTCATGAACGACTTCTCCGCCCGTGACATCCAGCGCAAGGAAATGCGCGTCGGCCTCGGCCCCGCGAAGGGCAAGGACTTCGCGACGAGCTTCGGCCCGGTCCTCGTCACTCCTGACGAGTTCGACGGAACGAGCGGCGTGATGACCGCCAGGGTCAACGGCGAGGAGCGGTCACGGGGCGACGTCGCCGACATGCATTACTCCTGGCGGCAGATCCTCGACCGGGCGTCCCGCAACACGCGGCTGAGACCAGGAGACGTGATCGGCTCGGGGACGGTAGGCTCCGGCAGCATCCTGGAGCACGACGACGGCCGCTGGCTCACCCGCGGCGACGTGGTCGAGCTCGAGATCGAGGGGCTCGGCACGCTCCGCAACCGCATTGCCTGAAGCATTGCCTGAAGCGGCGGTGCGGAGTACCCGGTGACGGCTCTGGCGCGGTAGCGTTCGCTTATGACCAACACCACGGCTCCCTTCGGCCGGCTGTTGACGGCCATGATCACACCGATGACTCCTGACGGCGCCGTCGACTACGACGGCGCGGCCCGGCTCGCCACCTACCTCGTTAACGACATGCGCAACGAGGGGCTGGTGGTCAACGGCACCACCGGCGAGGCGCCGACCACGACGGACGAGGAGAAATCGCGGCTGATCAAGGTGGTGCTCGAGGCCGTCGGCGACCGCGCCAAGGTGGTGGCCGGGGTGGGCACCAACATCACCGCGCACACCGTCGAGCTCGCCCGCCAGGCCGAGCGAGCCGGGGCGAACGGCCTGCTGGTGGTGACCCCGTACTACAACAAGCCCGCGCAGGACGCGCTCATCGCCCACTTCACCACGGTGGCCGACAGCACGCAGCTCCCGATGCTGATCTACGACATCCCCGGCAGGACGGCCGTCGCGCTGGCCACGGAGACCCTGGTCAAGCTGAGCGGTCACCCCCGGATCGCCGGCGTCAAGGACGCCAAGGGCGACCTGGCGGCCACGTCGCAGGTGCTGTCCCGCACCGGCCTCGCGTACTACTCAGGCGACGACCCGATGAACCTGCCGCTGTGGTCGATCGGCGGGGTCGGCTGCGTCAGCGTCACCGGCCACGTCGTCGGCGACCGGATCTTCGAGATGCTCGAGGCGTTCACCGACGGCCACAACGCGCAGGCGGCGAAGCTGCACCTGTCCATGCTCCCGGTCAACGTCGGGCTGTTCCGCAACCAGGCGGCGGTCATGACCAAGGCGGCCATGGACATGCTCGGCCTGCCGGGCGGCGGCGTCCGCGGCCCGCTCCTCCCGGCCAGCGACGCCGAGCGCCAGAAGCTACGCGACGACCTCACCGCGGGCGGTATCAACATCCCGGCCGAGGCACACGAGGCGCACCGTTGAGCTACCCGCACCCCGACCTGACCCCCCCGGCCCCCCTCGACCACAACGGATTGCGGGTTATCCCGCTCGGCGGTCTCGGCGAGATCGGCCGGAACATGACCGTCTTCGAGTACGGCGGCCGGCTGCTGATCGTCGACTGCGGCGTGCTGTTCCCCGAGCCCGACCAGCCGGGCGTGGACCTTATCCTGCCCGACTTCGGCTACCTCGAGGGCCGGCTGGACCAGGTCGAGGCGCTGGTGCTGACGCACGCCCACGAGGACCACATCGGCGCGGTGCCCTACCTGCTCCGCGACCGCGCGGACGTGCTGCTCGTCGGGTCGAAGCTGACGCTTGCCCTGGTGCGGTCCAAGCTCACCGAGCACCGCCTCACCCCGGAGACGGAGGAGGTGCGAGAGGGAACCACGCGTACGTTCGGACCATTCGAACTTGAGTTTTTCGCAGTCAACCACTCGATTCCAGACGCCCTGGCCGTCGCGATCAAGACCCCGGCCGGCGTGGTGCTGCACACCGGTGACTTCAAGATGGACCAGCTGCCGCTCGACGGGCGGCTGACCGACCTGGCCGGGTTCGCGCGGCTCGGCGGCGAGGGCGTCGACCTGCTGCTGTCCGACTCGACCAACGCCGAGGTGCCGGGCATCGTGCGGTCCGAGCGGGACATCGCGCCGGTGCTTGACGAGGTGTTCGCGAACGCCGCGCAGCGGATCATCGTGGCCTGCTTCGCGTCGCACGTGCACCGGGTGCAGCAGGTGCTGGACACCGCGGTCAAGCACCGGCGGAAGGTCGCGTTCGTCGGCCGCAGCATGGTCCGCAACATGGGCGTCGCCCGCGACCTCGGCTACCTGCACGTGCC
>DATBBI010000462.1:0-6237 GCA_036271115.1 Trebonia sp. | reverse complement strand
GCCTGCGCGTCGCGCGACAGCTGGCGGACGACGCCCGCGACGACGACGTGCCGGTCGCGGAGCTTGTCGCGCAGGCCACCATGCTCGGACGGCTTGACGAGCGCAGGGAAGAGCTGATCGACGAGCTGCGCCGCACGGCGAGCGCGGGGATGCGGGCGACCCAGCCGGGCCCCCCGATCCGGGAGGTCGTCCTCGCCGTTCTCGACGAACTCGGCTGGCCGCAGAACGCCGGGTTCCTTGAGGAGTACCTATGGGCCAAGTGCCAGCTGCAGCTGGACAGCCGGGCGTTCGCGTCGCTGCGCAGGGACGAACGGCGGGCGTGGCAGCGCACCCCGGGCGGCCGCGCCGCTTACATAGTCCCCGCACTCAACCCGGACGGCACGGCCAATCCGCGCTGGCTCAGCAGTTCCGGGTGGGACCTGGACCGGCGCGTGATCGCCTCACCGCAAACCGAGCGCCTGCTGGACTTGGAGAAGATCGCCGCGCTTCGCGTGCGTGGCTCCCGTGGCCCGCTGGGCACGCTGCTCGAACGGTACGCGCAGGAGATTCTGGAGATCGACCCGCCGCCGGTCTCCGCGACCTCCGCGCGAACCGCCACGTGGCGCGCCCACGTCCGGACGCACACGACGGCACTGATCTGGCAGATCCGCGAGCAGGACGACCCGCACCGGCAGCGGATCGCCCGGCGGCTGGCGCGGCTGCCCGACCACGATCAGCTCTGGGGCCAGGAGTGGGCGCAGCGGCGTCAGCCGGAATGACTGGTCAGGAACGCCAGCGTCTTCGCGTTGAACTCCTCGACGTTCTCATAGATGGGCGCGTGCGCGCAGTCCTCGAAGACGACCAGCTCCGTGTTCTTGATGCCCTGGGTGAGCGGCCCGGCGAACCGGGTCGAGGTGCACATGTCGTGCCGTCCGAACGTTATCTGCGTCGGCGCCTGGATGAGTCCGAGCACCCCCGTCGCGTCGTGCGAGAGCACGGCGCCCGACTGGCGCAGGAACGCATCCACCGGCGGCATCGGCCTGCTGCGCACGAAGTCGGCGAGGGAGTCGATGTACTCCGGCTTGGCCGCGTAGAGCTCGGGAGTGAAGCAGGACGGGAAGATGCCCTGGATGACCATGTCGGGGACGCTGTCGAGCGCCTTCGCCATGGTCCGCCAGCCTTCCACGACGACCCGCAGGTACAGGTCGGTCGCGTCCCACGCGCTGTGCAGCGACAGGGACTTCACCAGCGACGGGTACTTGGCCGCGAGCCAGGTGCCGACCGCGGCGCCGAGGGAGAGCCCGCTGACGTGCGCGCTGGGGATGCCCACGGCCTGCATGAACTCCGCGACGTCGGCGGCGAACAGCTCGGTCGTGTACACGCCGTCCGGCTTCCCCGAGAGGCCCGCGCCGCGGAGGTCGACGGTGTAGCAGGTGAACTGCCTGGCGTAGTCAGCCACCTGGAACGCGTAGCAGGCCTGGTCGGCCGCGAGATAAGGGATGAGGACGAGCGGTTCCCCTTCGCCCTGGACCTCGTAGTAGATCTCGATGTTGTTGGCCTGCACGACCGGCATCGTCGCCTCCCGGGGTAAGCATCGGGACAAGTATTACGTGAGCCGGCGCTCCGCGGCCCAGCGGGTGAGCTGGTGCCGCGAGGAGAGCTGCAGCTTGCGCAGCACCGACGAGACGTGGCTTTCCACCGTCTTGACGGAGATGTACAGCTCGCGGGCGATCTCCTTATAGGTGTAGCCCTGGGCGATCAGCCGGAGCACCTCGCGTTCGCGGCTGGTCAGCTGGTCGAGTTCGGGGTCGAAGGACGGTTTCACGTCCGCGGCTGACGGCGAGGCGGCGAACGCGTCGAGCACGAAGCCGGCCAGCCGGTGCGAGAACACGGCGTCGCCGTCGGCGACCCGCTGGATGGCGTCGGCCAGGTCGGCGGTGCTGATCGTCTTCGTGACGTATCCGCGCGCGCCTGCCCTGATCACCCCGATCACGTCTTCCGGCGCGTCCGAAGCGGACAGCGCGAGGAAGCGCACCTCGGGGTGCTCCTTCTTGACCGCGCTGATGACCGCCTGGCCACCGCCGCCTGGCAGGTGGACGTCGAGCAGCACCACGTCGGGGAGGAGCTGGTCGATCACCTCGATCGCCGGGCCCACGTCATCTGCCTCGCCCACCACCTCTACCTGGCGGCCGATCTCGGCGCGGACCCCCGAGCGGAACAGGCCGTGATCATCGACGAGCACGACACGCGGCAGCGCCCTGGCCTGGGTATTCATCGTCTGCTTCCTCCCTTAGCCTCAGCAGACGCGGCGGACCGCGGCATCGTCAAGGTCACCTTCGTCCCTTCCCCCACGGCGGACTGCACTGTCGCCGAGCCGCCGTGGCGGCTCATCCGGCCGCGGACCGACTGAGCCAGGCCCTTCCGGTCGTCAGGTACGGCATCCGGGTCGAAGCCCTTGCCACGGTCTCTGACCGCCACCTCCACCTGCTTCGGCTCGACCTCGGCGTAGACCGAGATCACGCCGGCGCCGGACCACTTCGCGGCGTTGACAGTCGCCTCGCGTGCCGCCGCGAGCAGCGCGTTCAGGTCGTCGTCGAGCGCACAGTCGCCGACGGTGACCACCTCGACAGGCACCCCGTGCCTGGCCTCGACGTCCCGCTGGATCTGCCTGACCCCCTCGCCGACCGTTGCCGCGTCGCCGTCGCCGAGGGTGCGCCCCTCGAACAGCCAGGACCGCAGCTCCCGTTCCTGCGCCCTGGCGAGCTGGACGACCTGCTGGGGATCGTCGGCGCGACGCTGGATAAGCGCGAGCGTCTGCAGCACCGAGTCGTGCACGCGGGCGGAGATGTCGGCCCGCTCTTCCGCCCTGGCCCTCGCCGACCGTTCCAGCACCAGGTCCCTGGCGATGCGCAGCCACCACGGCCCGAGCAGCACCACGATCCCGGCGGTCACGAGGATCACGCCGGCGAGCGGCCGCAGCAGGGCGACGCTCTCATGCGACGTCAGCAGCCAGCCGAACCCGGCTCCCAGCAACGCGACCGCCGCGACGAGCCGCCACCCCAGGCCGCGCCGCACGCCCTGGCCGCCACTGAGGCTTTCCAGCGGTTCCACCAGGTGCCGCATCACCACTTGCTCGCTGTCGGACGCGTTCCGCCAGATGAGTACCAGCAAGACCACGCTGGGGACCTGCTGCCAGCCGTAGGTGTTGATCAGTCCGGCGTTGAGCACGCTGGCCAGGCCCAGCACGACGCACATCAGCGAGGCCAGTGCGATGGCCAGGGCAATGCCGCGGGAATCGTGCCGCGCCCTGCTTCCGATGCTGGCCTCCGCGCCCCTGGCCGGGATCAGCAGCCAGCCGCCGAGGTAGAACGGGATTGTCCAGCCTTGCGAGACCAGTGTTATGACCACGAACACGATGCGCACGGTGGTCGGGCTGAAGCCGCGCCAGGCGGCGATGCCGGCCGCGACCCCGCCCGCGAGGCGGTCTTCGGGGTCGCGCCGCAATGGCTGGCCATTACCGCGGTTCCGCCACCGCTCCGCCCGCCTGTGCCAGTGCGGCGGGCCGCGGAACCCATGCGGCGGCCACGCCTGCTCGGTCGGTTCGGTCTGCTGGTGCACACCACCATCATCGCCCGTTTTCCCTCATCCCGGCCATCGGGTCTTTCCCTGATATGCCCCTAGGCTGGTCGTGGTGGCTCAGGGTTGAGCCAGGGCTGTTCCGGATACCGCGCCGACGGCGAGGAAGGCACTCTTGAGGCATGGATACTTCAACGGCTAACACCGACTCAGAGCCGACGGTCCCCGCCGGCCGCCCGCCACTCCGCCGCGCCTACCACGGGCGCATGCTTGCCGGCGTTGCCGCTGGCATCGCCGACTACCTCAACGTGGACGTCACGATCGTGCGCGTGGCCTTCGTCGTCTCCACCTTCTTCGGCGGCGCCGGCATCGCGGCCTACCTGGCCTGCCTGCTGCTCATCCCCGAGGAAGGCACCGACGAGTCAATCGCGAGCTCGCTGCTCGACTCCATTCAGCACGGATCGCGCTAGGAGGGCCGCGACATGTCTCCTACATCCAGCCAGCAGTGGTCGCGCCGCATCCGCTACTCCGATCAGCACCTGCGGGTCTCCGACGCCGAGCGCAACACCGTCGCCGAGCAGCTCGGGACGCACTACAGCGACGGCAGGCTCGACCAGGCCGAGTTCGACGAGCGCGTCAGCAGGGCGATGGCGGCCAAGACCCGCGGCGACCTTGACGGCTTGTTCGACGACCTGCCGGACCCTGAGCCCGCGGGGGCCTCAAGGAACGCCAGGTCAGGCGAGCCCGCGGTCCCGTACCGACGCCGCCGCCGGACCGGATTCGGCCGGATGCTCCTGCTGGTCGTGCTGGTTATCGCGGCGCTGTCCATCGTCTCGCACGTCCTGACCGCATTCGCCTTCTACGTCCCGTGGTTCTGGATCGCCGCGCTCGTCGCGGTCGTCCTGCTGGTCAATAGGTCCGCCCACCACCGGCACGACCGCTGAGCCAAGCGGGCTTGCTATTCGACGGAGGTTCCGATCGGGGCGCCGGCTGCCAGGCCAAGATCGCGCATGGCCTTGCGGTAGGCGACGGCGACCGCGTCGAAGCGCAGGTGAAGCTCGGCGGCCAGGTCGAACGGCACGCGCTCGGGTCGCTGCGACTCGACGACAACCTGGTCCTGGCCGAAGATGGTGTCTTCGAATTCGCGGATCACCCGGTCCGGCTGGCCGGTGTTGTAGTTGCGGCCGATGACCACGTAGCCGGCGCAGCGGTCGGCGGCAGCCGGCTGCGAGGCGAAGAAGTAGACCATGCCGCGGTGTCCGCCCCAGCCGAGCCGCAGCACGATCGTGTAGGGCAGATGCAGCTCGTAGCGGCTGCGCCGTTCCGGCGGCCCGGCCTGCTCGTTGCCGAATACCGGGAAGTCGTCGCTGTTGGGTGCCTCGGGACGGACGATCTCATACCGCAGCACGTGGCCGTCAGTGCGCACCTGGTGCGAGGGGACCATCGGCCGTTCCGGGTCGCCGAGCAGCCCCGGATGCACCCATGGGAAGTGCCCGAAGTCGGTGAAGTTCTCGACCTGCCGTGCCGCGTCGCAGCGCCACCGGTACGGCCCGGCAGGAACAACCGTCCACTCGCCGTTTTCCAGTTCCGGGACCTCGGGCAGCGGCCATCGCGGCTCGGCTAGCGCTACCCAGATCAGCCCGTACCGCTCCTGCGTGCGGAATGCCTGGATCCGGGCCTTGGCCGGGACCGCCGCCGGGTCCTCTTTCTGTGGGATAGCCACGCACCGGCCGTCGGCACCGTACCGCCAGCCGTGGTAGGGGCAAACCAGCTCGTCGCCCTGCACCGAGCCCAATGACAACGCGGTGCCGCGATGCACGCACAGATCAGACATCGCCCGCAGCGCGCCGCCGGCCCCGCGCCAGACCACCAGCGGCTCACCGAGCAGGTTGGCGTGCACGGGACGGTCAGCGACCTCACCGGCGAACGCGACGGGATGCCAGCACGCGCGCTGGGCGGCCGGATCCGCGAACACTCCCGGTGAACTCATCCCCACCCGAGACATTATTTACTGAATTACGAGGCCGCCGTACCGTTCGCGGCCGCGTCCGTCACGCTTCCGCGGAAACGCCGGCGCCGGCGTACTCAGGGCTTTCCTGGCGGGCGGGGATGGTCAGGGTCACTCGCAGGCCGTGCGGGGAGACCGGCGCCGCCGTAGCGGCGCCGCCGTGGGCGGCGGCGATCTCCGCCGCGATCGCCAGGCCGAGGCCGGAACCTGGCGGCCTGGCCGCCCGGGTATCGGCGGCGCGGTAGAAGCGCTCGAAGATGTGCGGCAGCTTGTCTGGCGGCACACCGGGGCCGTCGTCGCGCACCTCGATCGTCACCTCACCGGGGTCACCGGACGCGGTGACGGTCGCGGCGGCGTCCGGCGGGGTGTGCGCGAGGACGTTAGTGAGCAGGTTGTCGACCGCGCGGCGGAGCAGCTCCTCATCTCCGGTCGCCGCCAGGCCGTGGGCCACGCTGACCCGCCAGGTTCTTGCCGGGTCGGCGATCCGCACCCGCTCGGCGCAGGCGTTGACCAGGGCGGTGACATCGACAGGTTCGCTGCTCTGCCCGGGATGCTGGCCGAGCCGGGCCAGCCGCAGCATGTCGTCGACGAGCTGGCCCATGCGCCTGGTCTCGAGCGTGATCCTGCGCATCACCTCGTCGACCTGGTCCGGGCTGGTCAGCGCGCCCTGCTGG
>DATBBI010000461.1:0-3020 GCA_036271115.1 Trebonia sp. | reverse complement strand
GTCTACTACTGCGCCCGCGCGTTCCTGCCGTTGCTCATCAAGAGCGCCGAAGGGGTGCTCGTCAACACCAGCAGCGTCAACGGTTTCTGGGCGACGCTGGGACCCGGGGCGCCGCACACCGCCTACAGCACGGCGAAGTTCGCCGTGAAGGGCTTCTCCGAGGCGCTCATCGAGGACCTGCGCACGAACGCACCGCACGTCCGGGTCGCCGTCGTGATGCCGGGGCACGTGGGCACCAACATCGTCGGCAACTCATTGCGCGCGTTCGGACTGGATCCCGAGCACATGACCGACGAGGAGCTGGAGGCCTTCAGGCCCCGGCTGGCCGAGCGCGGCCTCCCGGACGGCATGCCGGTCTCGGAACTGCGCCGGATCCTGATCGCGGTGAACGCCGACTTCCGCGACAAGGCGCCGGTCACCGCCGCCGAGGCCGCGACGGTCATCCTCGACGGGGTTCGCGCGGGCGCCTGGCGCATCCTCATCGGCAAGGACGCTGCGCGGCTCGACGCGTTCGTCCGCGCCAACCCGGACGCCAGCTACGACTACGCAGAGATGGCCAAGAGCTTCCAGTCCGGCGGGACGTAGCGGCGGGCGGGGCGTAGCGGCCTAGCGCGTCTCGCCGAGCAGGTGCCCGGCCACCCGGGCGAGGTGGGTGCGCATCGACTCGATCGCGGCGTCGGCGTCCCGCGCCCGCAGCGCGGTCACGATCGCCCGGTGATCCTCCTGGTAGACGGCGCGGCGCTGGCTGGACGCGCTGCGCCGCTTCAGGTCTCCCCAGACCTGGCCGTGCCGCGCCGACTCGACGACGCTGTACAGCGCGGCGAGCAGCGGGCTGTGCGCGGCGGCCATGATGGCCCGGTGCAGGGCCAGGTCCCAGGTCTCGAACTCCTCGTAGTTGACGGCCTGGTCGCCGCCGGCGACGCAGCGCTCCATCTCCGCGAAGTCCCGCGCCGTCGCCCACATCACGACCAGCGGCAGCGCCTGCGGCTCGAGCAGGCGGCGGATCGTCATCACGTCGGCGGGCGCGAAGTCCATAGCGGCGGGGGCCGGATAGGTCGCCGCCTTTCCCGCCGCCTCGCCCGGTGTCTCCCTGAGGGCATCGAACGCCTGCCGCGCCGTGTTCCTGAACGCCGTGTCGCTGAAGAACGTGCCGCGGCCGACCTCGCGGGAGATCAGCCCGTCGGCCTCGAGCGTGGCGAGCGCCAGCCTGACGCCGCTGCGCGTGACGCCAAGGTCGATGGCGAGCTGGCGTTCCGTGGGCAGCCGCGAGCCGGGGCCGAGTCCGGCCCGTTCTGACTCGGCCATGATCAGCTCCGCGAGCTGGCGTCCGCGCTTGGCAGTCATGACCCGCTCCGGCATGACCCGCTCCGTCCCACCCACGCAACCAATTGTACCAATCACTGTCAACTTGTGACCGCTATTAGGCAGATCTTAACTATTGAGGTTATTGACCTGGTTTTGGAGGGGACCTACGCTCAACCAATCTGGTGAATATAACCAATTGGTCTCAGGTAGCTCGAATACCTCGGGTAAAGGAGACGCCAGGTGAGGCTTGCCACCATCGTCACCCCGAACGGACCGCGGCTGCACGTACGAGGGCGCTCCGGGTACGTGGACGTTGGCGAGGAGACCGGTGACCCCGGCTTCGCCTCGCTCGCGGCGGTGCTCAGCGCGGGGCCGCGGGCCATGGACGCCGTTCGCGCACTGGCGGACCTGGACGGTCGCGAGTACGGCCCGGCCGACCTCGGCCCGGCCGTCCCGGCGCCGGAACGGATCCTGTGCCTGGGCCTGAACTACCAGGAACACGCCATCGAGGGCGGCCGGGAGGTGCCGACCTGGCCGGACGCGTTCGTGCGCGGCCGGGACAGCGTGCTCGGCCCCTACGCGGACCTGGTCAAGCCCGCGCTCACCGGCCGGTTCGACTACGAGGGCGAGCTCGGGATCGTCATCGGGGCAGGCGGCCGGTACATCCCGGCCGGCAAGGCGCTCGACGCGATCGCCGGGTTCGTGGTCCTCAACGACGCCTCCGCGCGGGACTGGCAGCGCGCCGCCTCGCAGTGGACCGGGGGCAAGAACTTCGAGGGCAGCATGCCGATCGGTCCCGAGGTCGTCACCACCGACGAGGCCGACGTCAGCGACGTCGCCCTCACCACCGTGCTCAACGGCCAGGTCATGCAGTCCGCGCGGACCTCGCAGATGATCGTGGACGTGCCGAGCGCGGTCGAGTTCTTCTCTTCCTTCACCCGGCTGGCTCCCGGCGACGTGATCGCCACCGGGACGCCAGGCGGCGTCGGTTTCGCCAGGCAGCCGCCGGTGTGGCTGCACCCAGGTGACGTCATCGAGGTCACCGTCGAGAACGTCGGGACCATCAGGAACCGCGTTGTCGCCGAGCCCGGCGACCACGCGGGCTGGAGATGGCGCCCGACCGGCCCGCAGCCACGCGGGCTCTGACATCAGATAGCTAACCGCGGAGGGACAATGAAGTTCACGACCCCCGTGATCGGGATCGTCGCCCTCGCCGTCGCCGGGTTGACGGCATGCAGCAGCGCGAGTTCCAGCTCGAGCGGCGCTGCGACCGGCGCGGCCTCTGGATCAACCCTCACCGTCGCGGACGTCGCGCCGTTCAGCGGTCCCGACGCCGCGCTCGGCCCCACGTACCTAGCCTCCTGCTACGGCGCGACCTCAGCCATCAACAACGCGGGCGGCGTGCTCGGGCACAAGCTCACCTGCAAGAGCGTCGACACCCGCGGCGATCCGGCCGACGCCGTGCCCGCGGTCAACCAGATGTTCGCCTCGACCTCTAACCTGGGGCTCGTCATCGGCTGCACGTCGGACGAGGCGGCCTCGGTCGCGCCGGTCATCAACGCGCACAAGATGGCGATGTTCTGCATGACCGGGCAGTCCGAGTTCGACAGCGTGCACTTCCCGTACTTCTACCGCCTGGTCCCGCCCGACCTGGAGGAGTCGTACGCGATGGTCGCGATCGCGCAGCAGCTGCACTACAACAAGATCGCGCTGGC
>DATBBI010000460.1:0-4777 GCA_036271115.1 Trebonia sp. | reverse complement strand
ACCTGCGCAGTGTAGCGGCGGTATGCACAACGCATAACCACCCTATTGGGTTTCCGCCGTGATCGTTACAGTTGACTGGCCACTCGGTCAGTCGAACAGCGTGGGCATCTCGCTGGCGGCGGGCGGCGTCAGGCCGAGATGCTCCCAGCCCGCCCGCGTCGCGACCCGGCCGCGCGGGGTGCGGGCGAGCAGACCGTGCCTGACCAGGAACGGCTCGGCGACCACCTCCACGGTTTCGGCTTCCTCTCCCACCACGACCGCGAGTGTGGACAGCCCCACCGGGCCGCCGCCGAAGCGGCGGACCACCGCGTCGAGCACCGCGCGGTCCAGCCGGTCCAGCCCCATCTCGTCCACCTCGTACAGCTCCAGGGCGGTGCGGGTGATGTCGCGCGTGACCACGCCGTCGGCGCGAACCTCGGCGTAATCCCGCACCCTCCTCAGCAAGCGATTGGCGATCCGCGGCGTGCCGCGGGACCGCGACGCGAGCTCTTCGATACCCGCGTCCTCGATCGGCACGCCGAGCAGCCCGGCTGACCTGCGGACGATCACGCCGAGCTCATCGGGCTGATAGAAGTCCAGGCGCGCGGTGAACCCGAACCTGTCGCGCAGCGGGGCGGGCAGCAGGCCCGCCCTGGTCGTGGCGCCGACCAGCGTGAACGGCGCGATGTCTAGCGGGATCGCGGTCGCACCAGGCCCCTTGCCGACCACGATGTCGACCCGGAAGTCCTCCATCGCGAGGTACAGCATCTCTTCCGCGGGGCGGGCCAGCCGGTGGATCTCGTCGATGAACACGACCTCGCCCTCTTGCAGGGTCGACAGCACCGCCGCCAGGTCGCCGGACCGCTCGATCGCCGGTCCTGAGGTGATCCGCAGCGGCGCGCCCAGCTCGGCCGCGATGATCATCGCGATCGTCGTCTTGCCGAGGCCTGGCGGACCGGACAGCAGCACGTGGTCCGGTGGCCGGCCGCGCCGCAGCGCGCTGCGCAGCAGCAGCGTGAGCTGCTCGCGCACCCGGGCCTGGCCGACGAAGTCATCGAGGCGCTTGGGCCGCAGGGCGCTCTCGATCACCCGCTCGTCGCTGTCCGCGAGTGGCGAGACGACGCTGTCCCCGCGGCTGTCCGTGCGGCGCCGCGACAGCTCCGCTTCCTCGGCGCTGGTCAGCGCGTCGCCCGGGTCGGTCACTGCTTGCTCAGCTTCCGCAGCGCGGCGCGCAGCGCGCTGGCAACGTCAGGCGTGGGGCCGCCGTTCGCCTCGGCCTCCACCGCGGTGACCGCCGCGTCGGCGTCGCGGACGGACCAGCCGAGGTTCACCAGGCCGGACTGGACTTGATCCCGCCACGTCGGCGCTGCCGTCCGGACCGCGCGGCCGGTACCGGCGGCACCGTAATCGCCCGGCGCGCCGAGCCGGTCCCTGAGCTCGAGCACGATCCGCTCCGCGCCCTTCTTGCCGATGCCGGGGACCATGGTGAGCGCGTTCAGGTCCTCGGCCGCCACCGCCCGGCGCAGCGCGTCCGGCGAGTGCACCGCCAGCATCGCCAGCGCCAGCCGCGGCCCGACGCCGCTCGCCGTTTGGAGCAGTTCGAAGACGTTCCGCTCGTCCTCGCTGCCGAACCCGAACAGGGTCAGCGAGTCCTCCCTGACGACCAGCGACGTGGCCACCCGGGCACGCTCGCCCTGCTTGAGCGACGCGAGGGTATCCGGCGTGCACTGCACCCGCAGGCCCACGCCGCCAACGTCGATGACCGCCCCGTCCGGGCTGATCCCGGCCACGGTGCCGTTCAGGTGCGCGATCACTGTCCGTCGCCTCCGCTCATGCTGGGTTGCCTGGCCCTGATCGCCGGGGTGCGCCACAGGTGGCAGATGGCCAGCGCGAGCGCGTCCGCGGCGTCCGGCGGGCGCGGCCGCTCGGGCATCCGCAGCAGCCGCATCACCATGGTCGTCACCTGGTCCTTGCCGGCCCGGCCGTTCCCTGTCACCGCCGCCTTGACCTCGCTCGGCGTGTGCAGCGCCACCGGCAGCCCGCGCCGGGCGGCGCATACGATCGCCACGGCGCCCGCTTGCGCGGTGCCCATCACGGTCCGCACGTTGTGCTGGCTGAACACCCGCTCTACCGCCACGGTGTCCGGCCGGTACTCCGTCAGCCAGCGCTCGATCTCCGTCTCGATGGCCAGCAGCCGGGTCGCGACGTCGTCGCCGGCCGCGGTGCGGACCACGTCGACCGCCACCAGGGTGGGCGGCCGGCCGGGGACGCCTTCGACGACGCCGAGCCCGCACCTGGTCAGGCCGGGGTCGACGCCGAGCACGCGGGCGGGCAGCCGGGGAGCGTAGCTCGTCATCGCGCCCCACCATCCGATCGTCCGCGGCGAACACCTGTTCGCCAGAACCCTACCGTGCGGCCGGCCCGGTGTCCCGCACTCGGCCAGCGTGTTGGGGCAATCCGGTCAAGGTTTCCCGGCCACGCCCGCCCAGAGGACGCCGGGGGTGGCGGACTCTTCCGCGCTGTCCGGGCGCCACTCGTGGGTCAGCACCACGCCGGGGTCCACCAGCCGCAGGCCGTCGAAGAAGCGGGTGACTTCTGCCCTGGTCCGCATGGTGAACTGCTGCGTCATCGACTCGTTCAGCCGGCGGCGCATCTCGGCCATCGTCTCGGTCTGCACGTCGCTGGCCAGGTGGGAGACGACGAGGAAGCTGCCGGCCGGGACCGCGGACATGAGCCGGGTGACGATGCCGCCGGGGTCTTCCTCGTCGCGCAGCATGTGCAGCACCGCGACCAGCATCACGGCGACCGGCTCGCTGAAATCCAGCACCTCGGCGGCGCCGGCGAGGATCGTGTCGGTGTCCCTGATGTCGGCGTCGAGGTAGGCGGTGGCGCCCTCCGGGCTGCTGGTCAGCAGCGCGCGGGCGTGCGCGAGCACGATCGGGTCGTTGTCGACGTACACCACGCGTGCCGCCGGGGCGGCCGCCTGGGCCACCTCGTGCGTGTTGTTGGCCGACGGCAGGCCGGTGCCAATGTCGAGGAACTGGCGGACGCCCTGCGTCACGGCCAGATATCGGACTGAGCGGGCCAGGAAGGCGCGGTTGGCGCGGACCGACACGACGGTCTCCGGGTGGATCTCCAGCACCTTCTCGCCCACTGCCCTGTCGACCGCGAAGTGGTCCTTGCCGCCCAGCCAGTAGTCGTAGACGCGGGCGATGTGCGCGACCGTCGTGTCGATCTTCGGTGGCGCGTCGTCGGCCGCGAGGTCGGCGCGCATGAGCCGGTCTGCCATGGGGCCGATGATACAGAGCGGGCGGCGCTAGAACTCGTCGACCATGAACGGCGTCGCCGCGAAGGCGGCGTCCAGGGCCGCGTCGGCGTCCGGGGCACCGCCGGCGGCCAGGCCGGCCAGCTTGAGGGTGCTGACCGGGGTGCCGGCGTAGAGGGCCGACAGGCCGCGGGCGCCGACGGTGAGCGCTTCCGGGGCGGGAGGAACCACGGGCCCGTTCGGGATAAGAATGCCCTTGCCGTCGCTGACGGACAGCTGCCAGCGGCCGGAGTTGGCGGGGCGGGTGTGGTCGCTCATGACCAGCGGCAGCGACAGCGCGACGGCGGGGGGGAAGCCGCGGGCGGCGATGGCGGCCGGCGCGTCGACGACGCGCAGCATCCACATGGAGCGCTTGACGATCGTGGCGTCGCGCTCCCTGGTGAGCCACCAGAACGGGTCGTTCGGTGCGGTGTACAGGCTGACGGTCGAGGCTGTCGAGGAATGCGAGGCGATCACCGACCAGAGCGCGCGGAGGCTTTCCGGCGAGGCGGCGTGCAGGTGCTCCACGAACAGGGCGTCGTCGCCGGCGCCGTCCCAGCGGTAGGCGGCGTAGCCATCAGCGGTGCGGTAGGTGTACATGTCCGCGCGGCCCAGCCATCGCTCGGCGAGCGGGACGTCCCAGGTGATCGGGCCGCAGTCGCGGGCCGCCTCGTGCGCGCCGCCGATGATGCCGACGATTTCGGCGGCCTCGGCGGCGTCGGCGCGGCGGACGGCGGGTTCGTTGCCCGCGCCGGCCGCGACGGCCGCGTCGGGCGCGAGCAGGTCGCGCAGCGAGCGGGCCGGGATCGTCGCGCGGTACCTGCCGCCGGCCAGCTCCCAGCCGAGCGACCGGTAGATCGGCATGGTCGCCGGGTACAGCGCCGCCAGCGGGTACCCGCGCGCCGCGATCGCGGCAAGCAGTTCGGTCATGAGGCGGCGGCCGGCACCCTGGCCGCGGTACTCGGGAGCGACCTTGACGGAGGCCACCCCGGCGCAGGGCACTGCGCGGCCGGCCCACCACTGGCGCAGGTCGTGGAAGATCGCCGCGCCGGCGGGCTGATCGCCGGCGAACGCGCCGAGGAACATCCCCTGCCGCGCCCGGAGGCGGGCGGCGTACAGCCAGCTCGCCCGCTGCGCGGGGGAGTAGATACCGAATGCCCGCTGGCCCAGGTCGAGCTGGGCGTCGAAGTCATCCTCCGGCGTGACCGGCCGGATCACCAGGTCCGGCACGGTCAGCTCTCGAGCTTCTCCATGACGTCGTCGGCGACGTTGTAGTTGGCGTACACGTCCTGAACGTCGTCGGAGTCCTCGATCGCGTCGATCATCTTGAACACGCGCTTGGCCCGGTCCTCGTCGAGGTCGATCTCGACGCTGGGCAGGAACGCGGCGTCCGCCGACTCGTAGTCGATGCCGGCGTCCTGCAGCGCGGTGCGGACCGCGACCATGTCGTGCGGCTCGGAGATGATCTCGAACGAGTCGCCGAGGTCGTTGACC
>DATBBI010000459.1:0-5065 GCA_036271115.1 Trebonia sp. | reverse complement strand
GAACTCGGCGGGGCGGTGCAGCGCCATCGCCGACCAGACCGGCTCGCTGGCCTGGCCGAGCCGCGTCCGGCGGAACCGCACGTACATCTCCTGCAGCTCGTCCGAGGTCGGCGCCACCCACCACAGCATGTAGTCGGCGTCGGCGCGCATGCCCTGCAGGTCGTAGCAGCCCCGGGTGACGATGCCCTTGCCCGCGGACTGGTCGAGGACCTCGGTCAGTTCGGCCGCCGCCAGCTCGCGGTCGCCTGGCCCGTCGAGCGCGGGCCGGTCACTCACCTTGAACACCGCCCACATCGTGTACCTGATGAGCTCGTTCAGGTCCCGCGCCTTAAGCCGCTTGTCATCGTCTGCCACAGTTATGAATCTTAGTCCCTGCCGTAGAAGCGGCTGAGGTGAGCGAGAACCTGCCGAACGGCCGCCCGGGCGGTGGCGACGCAGGCGGGGATCCCGACGCCGTCGTAGGCGGCGCCCGCGACGGCGAGGCCTGGCTGCTCACTGACTGCTGCGCGGATAGCCGCCACCCGGTCCAGATGGCCGACGTTGTACTGCGGGAGCCCGCCGCCCCAGCGGGTGACCCGCTGCGCGGCGCTTCTTGCTGCTATCCCCGTGGCGTCGGCAAGCTCGGCGGCGGCGAGCGCCGCCAGGTCCGCGTCGTCGTGCTGCAGCAGCGCCGTCTCGCCGATCCGGCCGACGGAACAGCGGACGATGTGCACAGGCGCGTGCGCGGCGAGGTGCGGCCACTTGACGGTGGAGAACGTGGCCGCCTTGACGGCCCGGCCGTCGACGGCCGGGACGAGGTAGCCGCTGCGCTGCGTCGCGGGGAAATCCTCGGCCCGGTAAGCCAGTGTGATAATCGCCATGCTCGCGTACGGGATCTGGCTGAGCGGCGCGGAGGCGGCCGGGACCGTTCTGGATAGAAGGCGGGAAGCGGGCGCCGCGGGGACAGCGACGATGACCGCGTCAGCCAGCAGGTACTCCGGGTCGGCAGCGGAACCGACGGTGAGCCGCCAGCCGGCCGGCGTGCGCTCGAGCGCGCGGACCATCGCGCTGGTGCGGATGTCGGCGTTCGACGCCTTGGCGACCGCCTCGGGCAGCGCGCCGAGCCCGGTGGTGAGCGTCACGAACACCGGGGCTGGCGCGGAGCTCGTGCCGGCCGCGGGTGCGGGGGCGGGTGGCAGCAGGGCGGCGACCGCCTCGGTCAGCCGCCCCGGGTGGGTTTTCGCGGCGGCGGCCAGCGGAGCCAGCGTGGCCTGGAAGGAGAGCTCGTCACTGCGGCCGGCGTAGACGCCGCCGAGCAGCGGGTCGACGAGCCGGTCGACGATCTCCTCGCCCAGCCGCGCGCCGATGTACCCGGTGACCGAGGTGTCGGCGGTTTCTGGCGCTAGCCGTACCTCGTGGCGGGCGCGCGCGACGCCGCCGGCGGACACCACGCCGGTAGCGGCCAGCTCGTCCATGTCGGCGGGGACGCCCATGAACTGGCGGCGCGGCAGCGGCCGCATGGCGCCGCGGGTGAAGATCGCGCTGGACGTCGTGCCCGCGGGGACGAGGTCGCCGGCGAGGCCTGTCGCCGTGATCAGGTCGATGCCTTCCGGGCGGCGGGCGAGCAGTGCTTCCGCGCCCTCGTCCATCGGCACCCCGGCGATGTCGCTGGCCGACAGCTTCCCGCCAAGGCGCGGCGAGCCTTCCAGGACGGTGACACGGACGGGCTCGTCCTTCAGGTAGAAGGCCGCCGCGAGCCCGGCGATCCCGCCGCCGATGATGACCACGTGCGGAGTTTCGGCAACGGTCATGGCGTCAAGCCTGCCACAAGGATCTTCACAGCAGCGCGGGCACATCCAGCAGCGAGCGGACGAGCGGGAATGCCGATCTGGGGACCTGCCCGTTCAGTTCCGGGTGGGCGATCTGGATGGCCCGCACGCCGACGGCTTCCGCGCCGGCGCAGAAGCTGGGCTGGTCGTCGATCATGACCGCGTCCGCGGCGGCGACCCCGAGGTCCTCCAGAGCGGTGAGGTAGATGTCCGGGGAGGGCTTCATCGAGCCGACCTCGCAGGACAGCACCACCGCGTCCGCGAGCGGGATCACGCCGAGGTAGTCGAGCAGCGCCCTGGTGCTGTCCCCGCAGTTGCTGACCAGCGCGATCGCCATGCCGCTCGCGCGCAGGCCGGCAAGGAACGGGACCGCGTCGTCGAAGAGGCGGACTTGCTGGCGCAGGAGCTCGGCGTCCTTGCTGACCAGGGCGTCGACGAGCTCGGGCGTCGGGTCGATCCCGCACGCCAGCAACGCCGACGCGACCGAGTCGGCGACGGAGAGCGTCCCGAGGTCACGCTCGGTCCGGGTCTTCACCCACCCCGCCAGCCATGCGTCGGCGTCCACCCCGGCGAAGGCGGCCACGTCGCGCAGGCGCGACTCGAACCGCGAGTTCACGATCGTGTCGTACACGTCGACAAGACACGCTCGGACCATCGGATCAGGGCTCCCTGAGCTTGTCGCGGAGGAGGCCGAACTCGTCGTCGGTGAAGCCGTTGCCGGCCAGCCACCGGGACAGGCCGCCGTACCGGACGTCCAGCTGTTCGAGGAACGCCCGCATCGTCCCGGCGCGCGGCAGATGAGCCTGCACCGGCCTTTCGCTGAGGTCCCTGGCGTACGTCCGGGACCGGCGCAGCCGGTCGAGGATCGCCTCGATCCGGTCGGCGGTCGCCACGTAGTCCGCCACGATGGCGTCCGGTTCCACCTCGGCGACGGTGAGCGCCAGCGCCACGATCACCCCGGTCCTGTCCTTGCCCGCCGCGCAGTGCACGATCGCCGCGCCGTCCGCGGTCGCGATATCCCGCAGCGCGCCGGTCACCTGGTCGGGGCGTTCTTCCAGGTAGCCGAGGTAATGCCCGGTCGTGATGTCGTCGGGGTACCTGGCGCGGTCACGTTCGAGCTTCGTGACGAGCAGCGCTTCCGCGGCCGCCTCGCTAGCGTTTCCCAGTTCTTTCAGGACCGGGCGGTGCACGTGCCGCACGGCGGGCACGGCGTCGAGCGGCGCCGGGCCCTCGACCTCGAGTTCCCCGGTGGTGCGCAGGTCCACGACCGTGGTGACGCCGATCTCCTTGACCAGTTTCGCGATGTCCGTCGGCGACAGTTCCTGCAGGTTCTCCGAGCGCAGCAGCCTGCCGGGCACGGTGCTGCCGCCGTCCACCGTGGGCAGGCCGCCAAGGTCCCTGACGTTGACGGCACCCTCAAGATCGATCCAAGCCATGTCCCCATTGTCCCATTTCAAGCTCCGTGTCCTCACGAACCCCCGGTGAACAGTCCCCGACGCCCCGCCGGTCCGCGCCCGCGGGCGGCGACTTTGCTGGCTCCGTTCCACTTTGTTGGCCTGGTGACCACTTTTGGAGCCGTTAGGACCCCGAATTCTGGTCACCGCGCCAACAAAGCCAACAGAAGAGGCCAGTGGTGCTTCTTGGACATGGTGAATGTGAGACGAGGTCTCACGCGAGATGGTGGTGGTGCTTTCGTGGGTGAAGCGCCCGCGGGGTGTGGTGTGCGGTAGGAGGCCTCGGACGCGCGGCGAATCTCGTAACAAATGGTGCTGCCAGACTGCGTGGAATCAACGAAAAGGACCTCCGAGCATCTGGCGGGCCGGGACGGCTAGCCGCCCATCTCGCGCCTCAGCTGGTCCATCTCGCGCCTCAGCCGGGCCAGCTCGTCGTCGGCATCCCGCGTGTTGTGACGGGGCAACGGACCGCCGTAGGCGGACCCGCGGACCTCGCTGTCGGGCCTGATCCGGGCAACCTGCTTACGGTAGAACGCCACCTTGACAGCGAGGACGATAGTAGCGACGACGAGCGCGGCGATCGCGGCCTCCATAAGGAACCCGATGATCGAGGAGATAACCAAGAACGCCATCAATACGCCAGCCGCGATGGCGGCCACCTTGAACCAGCGCATCCGCTTCCTCTCTCGAAAGGAGCCCCGAGTTTGATCTAAGACGCGGCAGGCAGCGCGGTGGTTTACCGGTCACGGGCGCTTCTCCCCTGGACGCGATACGAGATGGTCCGAGGGGCGGAGCCGGTTGCGAGGAGACCAAGCACTGCCGTCGTTGAGCGGACCTATCCTCATGAGGACACACCGGGAGAGCCGCATAGCGGGGCGGGTTAGCGGCCTAGGTAGGCCAGGACGGCCAGGACGCGGCGGTTGTCGTCGTCGGAGGGTTGCAGGTCCAGCTTGGTGAAGATGGCGGCGGTGTGCTTGGCGACCGCGCGTTCGGTGACCACCAGCCTGGCCGCGATCGCGGCGTTCGAGCGGCCCTCGGCCATCAGCGACAGGACCTCGCGCTCGCGCGGGCTCAGCCGGCCGAGCGGTCCCTCGGCCGTGGTGCTGTGCGCCAGCAGCCTGGCGATGACCTCAGGGTCCATCGCGGTGCCGCCGTCAGCGACCCGCTTGACCGCGTCGGTGAACTGGGCGCCGTCCAGCACCCGGTCCTTGAGCAGGTAGCCGACGGCGCCCGCGCCGTCCGCGAGCAGCTCGCGGGCGTACAGCTGCTCCACGTACTGGGACAGCACCAGGATCGGCAGCCCGGGCCGCTCCGCGCGGGCCCGCAGCGCCGCGCGCAGCCCCTCGTCGGTGAACGACGGCGGCAGCCGGACGTCCACCACGCCGATGTCCGGCCGCTGCGACCGCACCGCGGCCAGGAAATCCTCGCCGTTGTCCACCGCCGCGCTGACCTCGAAGCCGTACGCCTCCAGCAGGCGGATCAGGCCGTCGCGGAGCAGGAACAGGTCCTCCGCTATGACGACCCGCACGGCACCTCCAGGTTGATCACCGTCGGGCCGCCCGCCGGGCTGGACACGACGAGCACGCCGTCGAACGCGGCCACCCGCCGCGCGACGCCCTGCAGGCCCGTGCCGCGCGACGGGTCCGCGCCGCCGGCCCCGTCGTCGGACACGGTGATCCGCAGCGAGCCGGACGAGTGCCGCAGGTCCACCTCCGCGGCGCCCGCGCCCGAGTGCTTCGCCACGTTGGTGAGCAGCTCGCTGACCGCGAAGTAGCCGGCGGACTCCACCGGCGCCGGCAGCCG
>DATBBI010000458.1:0-1639 GCA_036271115.1 Trebonia sp. | reverse complement strand
GAGCCCGGCGGGCGCCGCCTCGAGGAAGATCCGTCCGGACGCCCTGATCAGCCCGCCGCCCGCGCGCAGCATCAGCACGACCACGACCAGCGTGGCGATCGGGTCCGCGCGGTTGAACCCGGTGGCGAGCACCACGATGGCGGCCACGGCGGTGGCCGCGAACGCGTACAGGTCGGTGAGCACGTGCGCGAACGCGCCCTCCAGGTTCAGGCCGCGCCGCCGGCCGTGCCCGCTCGCCCGTGCGATCAGCCAGGTCGCGGCCAGGTTGACGCACACCCCGACCAGCGCGACCGTGAGCATCACGGCGCCGTTCACCGGCTGCGGCGCGAGCAGCCTGCGGATCGCCTCGTATGCGAGCCACACCGCGAGCAGCACCAGCGTGATGCCGTTGGCCTGGGCCGACAGGATCTCCGCGCGGCGCAGGCCGTAGGTGTACCCGCCGCGCGGCGGGCGCGCCGCGATCTTGGCGGTGGCGAGCGCGAGGCCGATCGACGCGGCATCGGTGAGCATGTGCGCGGCGTCGGACAGCAGCGCGAGCGAGTGCGCGAGCAGGCCGGCGACGACCTCGCCTGCCATGAACGCGAGGATGAGTACGCCGGCCGCGGCCAGCCAGCGGGTATCCGCGTCCGCGCCCGCGGCGCTGGCGCCGTGGGCGTGCCCGTCGTGCTCCCGCCAGCTCATCTCATCACCGTTCTCGCACCTGCCAGTGTAGTTACCCGGCCGCCTCCCCGATAAGGTCAGACGCGGCGTCGACGGCCGCCACCAGCGACGGCGGGTCCGCGGTCAGGCCGCCGAGCACCTCGTCCGCCCGCCGGAACCCGGCCCGGTCGAGCAGCGCCTTCTCGTTGGTGATCCACTCGCCGCGCGCGGCGAGCGTCGCGTGCGCCCCCTGCGCGAACGCGAGCGCGATCGCGCCGGCGGTCTCGGTCAGCCGGCCGCGCCCGGCGTACGCGCTGCGCGCGTAGCCGAGGGTGTGCCGCGCGTCGGCCAGCCAGCGCTCGTGCGCCGCCTGGCAGAGCCGGTCCGGGTAGCCGCCGGGGGTGGGCAGGCTGCCGTACAGCACGACGTTGGCGGCCAGTTCGGCGACCACGATGTAGGTGGGCACGCCCGCCAGGTGGAACAACAGCCGTTCGATCCGAAACCTGCCCTCGATAGCCTCGGCGAGATGCCACTCGACCTCGTCCAGGTCCCGGTAGTGCACATCGACCGGCCTGCCATCCGCGCGTAGCCAGGCGCCACCGTTGAACACGCCGCCGCCCCAGCCGCCGACGCGGGAGATCTCCCCAGGCCAGCCGAGCGCGCGGAGGTCTTCAGGCTCGAACCGGCCGCGGTAGTACAGGGAGAAGTCCCAGTCGCTGTCCGGCCGCTGAGTCCCGGCCGCGCGGGACCCGCCGAGCGCGACGGCCGTCACGCCCGGAACGCTGCTGAGCCGCTCCGCGACGTACCCAGGGAACTCCGCGTCATCCATTGCGTCACCCGTTGTCATCGACGTCCCAAATTCGTAAGGACTATTACGGCCAAAAGGCCGACGCCAATGGTTACGAAACACTAACGTTCCTGTCTTGGGAGCGTCACGGTCGGGCATGGGTGACCGTTCGAAAGGGACCGTGAACATGGGTTATAGCTCAGGCCGCGGCAA